>CAYXPO010000600.1:0-3481 GCA_964466925.1 uncultured Nitrospirales bacterium | reverse complement strand
CGGAATCCAACACGTATTGGGGGGATTAGGCCTTGTGGTTTTCTTGATGGTGTGCGCGGGATGTCCGCCCAAGGAAGGCCCCACGGCGCGTTTTGACGCCACCCCGCGAACCGGCCCCGCCCCGCTGCAGGTATCGTTTGAAGATCAATCCACGCCGGGTGGCGCGGAAATCACCACGTGGTATTGGGCCTTTGGGGATGGTTCGGACAGTGCCGAGGCGAACCCCCTCCACACCTATCAAAACTCCGGTTCCTACACCGTGTCATTGACCGTAACCACGGACATCGGGGAAGACACGTGGACGGTGGAAGACTATATTGTGGTCTCGGAATCCGGCGAAGGCGAGGAAGAGGGTGAGGGTAATAACGAGGGGGAAACGGAAGGGCAGTTTGAGGGGGAAGGGGAAGCTGTTGGATGGACGGAAGTGCCGGACCCGCTCTCCGGCGACAACCCGGTCTTTGCGCTCCAATCCGTGGCGGCGCCGTCCGCGGGGCAATCGGTGCTGGATGCGGATTTCGGGTTGGCGCAACGGCGGGTCACCCAAGGGTTGAAAGTGCGCCAAGAGTATTCACGTCATGATCCCTTTAATGCGGATCATTCGATGATCCTGCTCACGGATATTTCCAGCGGGGATTGGCGGGTATATCGTACGGCCACCATCCCCTACGACACGGCAGCCCAGCTTGTCACAACCCTGAACCTGGAAGAGCCCCGCTGGGACCCCGCAAATCCGAACCTGATCTGGGGCACCCAGGAATTCCGTATTCAGACCGTGAACGTGCTTTCGGCAGAAGTGAGCGTTATCAAGGATTTCGCCACGGACCCAACCCTGCGTCCGGTGCTGACCGCGAATCCGGATATTTACCGGATCACCATGAAGGACGAAGGGGAATCCTCGGCGGACAAGCGGTTCTGGGCCTTCATATTGCAGGGTTCCCAACAGGATTACCGCGCGCGCCATATTTTCTGCTGGGACCGCCAAACCGATGCGGTGCTGGGGCTTTATGCGCTTCCACTGTCCGAATCGGACATAGACTGGGTGGGCATGTCGTATCTTGGAAACTGGGTGCTAATTGGCGGAATGGACACCAATTCCGGGAACCTGGCGGGATTGACCATGGCGAACCGGGCGCTCACGCAGTTTCACCGCCTGGACTTCACCACCTCGCACGCGGATACCGGATTGGACCGCGCGGGAAATGAAATCATTGTGATGCAAAACAACCGGACGGATTATATTGACATGATCCCGCTTGCGTTGAACGTGCAGCCCATTCTCGAAGCCGGGGGAAGTTATGCGGGCACCAACCGCATTCCCATCATCCGCCTGTTTTATGATTCAGGGAGTCCTCACGGGCTGAACAGTGGCGTGCATATTTCCTGCAACCATCCGGGCTATGCCGTGATCTCCACCTATATTTTCCCCGGCGAACCCGCGCGGAACTGGCTTGACCGGAAAATCGTGCTGGTGAAACTGGATGCGGCGCGCCCGCGCACGTTCTATCTCGCAAAAGTGTACGGCACGCGCGGGGAATATTGGGAAGAGACCCAGGCCACGGTATCCAACGACGGTTCGCGCGCCGTCTGGGCCACGAATTGGAATCAAACCGTGGGCCAGGAGAAGGTGTGGGTCATGCAAGCGAATTTGCCCGCCCTGCCCTGACGGTGTGGAAAATTGATGCCGCCCATGCCCTTGCCTATAATCGCCGGAGAAGAATACGGCAAGGAATGCAATCGTGTCCGAACAATCCACTACTCCCGCACCCGCCCCGCCGCCGGAATCCGGAACGCCGCGCGCGCCGGAAAAAGGCAGTATCCGGGGAGATAAAGGCCTGGACGTTGCACAGGTCATTATCAGCGCCTTTTTGATTGCCGCCGCCGGTTATATGGCGTATATCGGCACCTGGAATATTCCCTTTCATGGCCCGGACTTGGAATTGTTCGTGGACAGCGCCGCCCTGCACCGCATGACGTCCTTCACGGATGCACTGGATACCTTTCCGAACGCCCCCCTGGCCGCGATGGGCCTGGCAAAGCACTATTCGTTTTTTAGGGGGAGTGCGGCCGCCTTGCACGCGCTCAATCTGCTGCTGCACCTGATGAATGGCATTCTTTTATACCTGCTGTGCCGCAAGGTGCTGGGCCGGGGCGTACCGGAACCGGTGGCGATGCTGGCGGGACTGCTTTTCGCCGTGGCCCCCTATAATGCGGATGCGGTGAATTTCCTTGCGGGCCGCCCCTATCTTCAGGCCGTGTTCTTCGCCTTGGCGGCCATGCTGCTGTTTCTGCGGGCGGTGGACGGTGAAGAGACGCATTACGGGTATGGGACGGGCGCGCTGGTGGCGTACGGGCTTGCCGCCGGGAGCCATTTTTCCGCCATCGCGATTCCCCTGCTGCTGATTGGCCTCGGTGCAATTCAACATACATTGAAAAAGCATCTTCCGGCCTATCTGATTCTGGGTGGTGTGTTTTTGGCGCTGGGAACCGCCATGCTGTGCACCACCGCCGCTTATGTCCAGCCTCCGGCGGCGGCGATGTACATGGGCTTGGCCGTGGCGCCGCTGCTCCTGTCGTGGGCGTTCGGTTGGGCGCGGCATCCCAAGGTTCGAACCCTCCAGGGAATCGCCGTGGCCGGGGTGTTGCTTGCGCTGTGTTCGGTAACGTATCTGCGGACGGCGGCCTGTCAGGACCCGGTGGCGTGGTGGGGCGCGCAGGCGGAAAAAACACCGGCGGACCCGGTGGCCTGGCGCTATCTCGCGCGGTATTTGGAACAACAGGCCGCGAACAGACCACAAGAAAAGCAAGGCCCCGTGTTGGAGCAATCCGCCGAGGCCTGGCGTCATGTGCTTGCCCTGCGGCCGGAGGATGCGTCCGCGTTAAGCCACTTGGGCTTGATCCTTCACCGGCAGGGGCAGCCGGAGGAGGCCGTCTCCACATTGAAGCATGCCGTGCGGAACAATCCCTTTGACCAGAAGGCCACCGAGCACCTCGGCATCCTGCTGGCGGAAACCGCGCGAAAAAGCGCGGATGTCAACCAACTGCGGCGGGCCGCGGACTATTTCAAACGCGCGGAACAACTGGGCAGCCTTTCACGGGAAGGCATCGCGAATTATGTGACGGTCTTGGCAGGGCTGGGGGACGCGGAGGGCAGTTATGCACGGTTGCGCCCGTTGGCGGGAAACGAGCCCGATTCCACGCTCGCGCCCCTGCTGAGACAAATGGAGACGGCGGTGAATCAAATCCAAGACCTGAACAAGAAAAGCCTGGAACAGGTGAAAAGTGCCGCGCCGGACATGGATACCGTTTTGAACCGCGGCGAAATGCAGATGCTGCGCGGGGAAATGCTGCCCGCATCGTATTTGCTCGATGCCGTGGCGCGTAAACAACCGGAAAACACCCGCGCATGGATATTGCTGGGCGTGGCGCGGGCGCGAATGAAGGAAGAGGACTCCTTCGTGAAGGAATGGGGCGGCACGGTTTC
>CAYXPO010000599.1:0-3497 GCA_964466925.1 uncultured Nitrospirales bacterium | reverse complement strand
AAGGCGGAACGCATTGACCAACGTATAATGGAACAATTCGTCCTGGTCCTCTCCCCCTTCGCGCCCCATCTCGCCGAAGAACTCTGGGAGCGCCTCGGGCACGCCCAAACCCTGGCCTACGAACCCTGGCCCCAATACGATGCCGCATTGCTGGTGGAAGACACCCAGGAAGTCCCCGTCCAAATCAACGGAAAACTCCGCGGCAAGGTCGTCGTACCCGCCAATGCTGACAAGGACGCCATTCTCGCCGCCGCCAAAACCGATGAGAAAGTCGCCCCGCACCTTGAAGGCAAAACCATCTTTAAAGAGATCTACGTCCCCGGGAAAATGCTCAACCTGGTGGTGAAATAGTATATGAAATAGAACGCGGATGAAACGGATTTGACGGATTTTCGCGGATTTGATGCTTGGGATAGGCCATTTGAATAAATGTGCATGGCACACGCATTTTATAAAGGGAGCATTTCGCATGTCGTTGCTGCATGAAAAATTGACGGACACCATTCTCGCGGCATTCTATACCGTTTACAATGAACTGGGATATGGTTTTCTCGAAAAGGTCTACGAGAATGCACTCAAGGTTGAACTGGAAGGACAGGGCTTACGGGTAGAAGCTCAAAAATCCATTTCCGTTGTTTATCGAAACAAGGTAGTGGGTGAGTATTATGCCGATTTACTAATTGACGATAAAATAATCGTTGAACTTAAATCCGCGGAAACGATTTCAGAAGCCCACGAAAAACAACTTATCAATTATCTAAGAGCTACTGGCATTGAAGTTGGCTTATTATTGAACTTTGGCAAGAAACCGGAGTTCAAACGGAAAATATACCAAAGTTCGAATCCGTCAAAATCCGTATAATCCGCGTCATCTGCGTTCTATTTAATGGAGAGTGTAATTATGAAAAATGCCGTGGTGCTGCTCGCCATTCTTACCCTGGCGGGGTGTATGCACGTCAATGACAATCTTCATTCCGCCTCATTCTCCCCGCTGCCCTTTGATGCGAAAGGTGATGGACAGACCGATTGCACCAGCGCCTTTCAGAAGGCCCTCGATGCCGCGGGAAAGACGGGCGGCATCGTAGCCGTCCCGGCGGGCACGTTCCGCATCAACGGCACGTTGACCATCCCGGACAACGTCACCCTGGAAGGGGTGAACCGCGCCCCGGTGCGGGGTGTCATGCCGGACAAAGGCGGCACGGTCCTCCTGGCTTTTGCAGGGAAAAACACGCTTGACGGCCCCCCCTTCATCCTGATGAATGAAAACAGCGTCCTCAAAGGCCTCACCATTTTCTACCCGGAACAAATCAAGGCCAATCCCCCCATCCCCTATCCATGGACCCTGCAAGGCGCGGGCAAAGACAACGTCACCCTGCTTGATCTGACCCTGATCAACCCCTATCAGGCGGTAGATTTGGGCACAAAGCCCAGCGGACGCCACCTCATCCGCAATGTGTATGCCTACCCCCTGTTCAAGGGCCTTTACATCAATCAATGTTACGACGTCGGACGCCTCGAAAACATCCATTTCTGGCCCTTTTGGGACATTGATCCGAAAAGTCCCCTCTGGACCTTCACGCAGGAAAACGCCGAAGCCTTCATCATCGGCAAAACGGACGGGGAAATGGCGAACAACCTCTTTTCCATTTTCTATAAGGTTGGAATGCATTTCATTGACGGCCCCATTTACGACGCACAGGGCAAAATCACCAGTTTCGCCGCCGGTTCCGGCATGTACACCAATTGCTATATTGACGTCACGCCCTGCGCCGTCCTCGTGGATGCGGTCATGGACACCGCCGGGGTGAGTTTCATCAACGGTTCGTTCATGTCCAACATCGTCGTCGGCCCCAAAAACCGGGGTCCGGTAAAATTCACCGGATGCGGGTTCTGGGCCACCCGCCACCTCGCCTCACACGCTTCGCTGGACGGCCAGGGCGCCGTCTTTTTCGAATCCTGCCATTTCAACGACTGGGACCGGGATAAACGGGGCGCGCCCTGCATTGACGCCAACAACAAGCGCCTCCTGGTCTCCGGATGCGATTTTCCCACCACCCGCGAAAATCACCAACTCATCCGCCTGGGGCCGCATCTGCGCAGCGCCGTGATTACCTCCAATCTCATGCCCGGCGGCCAATATATCATCAACAACGCCCCTCAAAACGCGGACATTCAGATAGGACTCAACGCCACCCAGCCAAAACCCAATTATGTGGAAGAATGGCTGCTGCTCGCGGGATTCCCCAATGAAGAAATTCCCAATGCCCCGGCCGAGGCCATCACCCGGCGCGGATTTGACACCGATTACCTCTCCGAACTCGGCGGCGAGTCCAAGGCCATCCTCACCCCCGCCACCCAACTCACGTATCACGATGAAAATGCCGCTTCACATACCCGGAAGGCTCAAACCGTACACGCCGACGAACGTCACATTCTGGACATCAAAGACGTCTTCTCCGCAGACTACCAAATTGCCTATGCGTTCACTTTCCTGTATTCAGAATCCGATCAAACCGGCTGTTTTGAACTCGGCATGAACGACGGCGGAAAAGTGTTCGTCAACGGACGGGAAGCGTACCGCCGGTTTTCTCCCCTTGGCATGCAATGCAAGCCGGGTACCGATCTCTTTGAAGCGCCCCTGAAACAAGGATGGAATCCCGTCCTGCTGAAAATCGAAAATGGCCAGGGCGCATGGGAATTCATCTTCGAGGCCTATGGCGCCAACGGCGAAAACCTGAACTCCTCCCTCACGGCCCGTTAACCGCGCCGTCCATGCTCAAAGTATTGGCTATTTGCTCCGAACCCGCGTGTTCCAGCGCCAGCAACAATTTCTCCGTATACCGCGTCACCACCAGCTCCGCCAGCGCGTCATCCCGCTGTTCAAACGCCTCCAGCACACGCTCCACCACCTGTTGGCTTTGTGCAAAACCCAGCAACGGCAAATCCAGCCATTGCCACAACCGAATCTGCGTTTTTCCCGTCGAATTAAAAATAAACTCGAACACCTGATTATGCGATGCGGCGGCAATCTTGCGGTACATCCCGAAATTCAATGCCGCCAATAACTCCGGTTCATCCTGATGACGGCACCGCGCGGCGGCGGCCTCACGAATCTCCGCCAAATCCGCCTCCGTGCGCCGCAGCGCCGTCAACCGCACTATCGAGCGCATCAATTGCCCCCGGAATTCCACCACGTCCCGAAGGAACCGCATGTTCACCGCGCCATCATCCCCCCGCAAAAGAACATCCATCAGCTTCACCCCGCTCGTGAACTGCATGTCATCCACATAAATTCCCGACCCTTGCCGGATATACACCAACCCCAGCGCCTCCAGCCGCGTAAGCGCCTCTCGAATCACGTTGCGATTGGTCTCATAGACCACCGACAATTCCCGCTCCGTAGGCAGCTTGCTCCCCACGGGATACACCCCCTTCAAAATTTCCCGCGTAAGCCGCTCCGCAATTTCCCGGCCACGCGTCTGCCCTGTTGGTATTGC
>CAYXPO010000598.1:0-3499 GCA_964466925.1 uncultured Nitrospirales bacterium | reverse complement strand
GGATACGGCGGATATCTGGACATTGACGGTCACAATTCCAGGCGACCGCAACGCTATGACGGCTTGATGCGTCCCGGCGGCCAGATTTGTCCTGTCGACAGTAATGGTCAACAATTGGCGTTGTTCTTTTCCCTCCACGGGCGGGGGGCAGGCGAGCACGGTGGAATCGGTATGAATCCAGGATACGCTTGGGTCCACCGTCACGTTAATGGTCCCCACGTCCGAATTGGAGTTCCAGACCTCCATGGTGAAAGGCCGCTGGTTCAAACCAAAATCATAGCTGGCGTTGGACACCACGATGGCCGCCTGCGGGGGGATGCACCCGGAACACACGCACACACTCACGATGGCCGCCACTGCAAGAATCACATGACGCATGGTCTGTCCCTCCATGCTTGGTTGACCGTTGTTCGCCTGGCACATACTACCTCCAGCATGGAGCATGTGTTACATGGAAGTCAAGGGGGTTATTCGAGGCGTTCCGGGAACAGCGCGCGGCATGCCCCTCCAAATATGACGCAGACCCCAGGGCCTGGGATAGCGTGAACGCCACGGCAAAGGGTTCCGTGGAACCACTTGCCTTGTTTTCTCACGGATACCCCGTTCCCCGGCCGCATAAACGCCATCCGGACCCCGACCGATGTGAACAACACCCACCCCAAAATTTGCGCGGTATAAACTGTGAATCGCCTTCCGAAAAGCGTTATGATGACCTCCGGCATCCATTGAATATGCAGTGAAGGGTGTAATCATGCGGGATTCTTCCCCCATACATGCGGAGTTGATGGCCGAAGCGCACGGGTTGCGGGCGGACGGGTCCGCGCTTGCACAGGACTCCGGGACGGATGCCCTCCGGCGCAGCGAGGAGCGGTTCCGCACACTGGTGGAGAAATCGGCGGATGTAATCTTTTTGGCCGGCCCGGAGAATGAGAGCCTGATGGTCACTCCGTCCGTAACCCCCATGCTGGGGTATGCACCGGAGGAGTTCCTCGACCTGGACATTGCGGACATGACGCATCCCGATGACCTTCCCCTGCTTCTGCAACATGCGGACGTAATGCGGGCCACACCCGGCGCCACCGTTAACCTGGTGTTCCGTTTGCGCCACAAGGATGGAACCTGGCGGGTGGTGGATTGCACCATGCGCAACCTTCTTTCAGACCCCAACGTGGAGGCCATCGTCGCCAACTTTCGCGACATCACCGCGCGCAAACAACTCGAGGAGGAACGGGACCGCCTGGCGATGGCCATGGCGCAAACCGCCGAGAGTGTCGTCATATGGAGCGCCACGGGGTTCATTCAATATGCCAATCCGGCTTTCGAAAACACGTTGGGCTACTCCCGCGAAGAAGTCCTGGGGCGGCATGTCGAAACCCTGCTGAGCCCGGAACATAACGATCCCGCCCTCAACCAGAAAGTGGATGAGAAGGTGGATCATGGCCAGGTGTGGCACGGGCAGGTCACCGCATGCCGGAAAGACGGATCCCTCATCACCATGAAAACCACCATTTCACCGCTCCGGGATATCCACGGGAATATTGAAAGCCATGTCTCCGTCTCCCGCGACATTACCGACGAACTGCGTCTTGAAGCCCAACTGCGCCAAGCCCAGAAAATGGAAGCGGTCGGACAACTCGCCGGCGGCATCGCGCATGACTTCAACAACCTGCTCCAGGTGATTCTCGTGAACCTGGAACTGATGGAAGAGGATTTCTCCCCCGGCACCCAAGCCCGGGGAACCCTCTATGATGTTCGCAAGGCGGCCCTGCGCGCCGCGGAATTGACCCGCCAATTGCTCGCCTTCAGCCGCCGCCAGTGCATTCAACCCGCGAAGACCGACTTGAATCTGCTGCTCCACGGCCTGATCAAAATAATCCGCCGCGTACTCGGCGAGCCCATCGAACTTGTTTTCCACCCCGGTAACGGGCTGGATGCCGTGTTTATAGACAAAAGCCAGATCGAACACGTCCTGATGAGCCTGTGTGTCAATGCCCGCGACGCCATGGCGCAGGGCGGCAGGGTCACAATCGAGACCCAAAATGTCCTGTTGGATGATGCGTTTTGTCAAGACCATCCCTGGGCTTCCGAGGGCCGGTATGTGCTGTTGAGTGTGGCGGACACGGGGTGCGGCATGGACGCGGAAACCATGGCGCATATTTTTGAGCCCTTCTTCACGACCAAAGCCGTGGGGAAGGGGACCGGCCTCGGGCTCGCCATGGTGTATGGCATCATCAAACAACATGACGGCCTCATTCACGTCAAGAGCGCACCCGGCGCCGGAACCGTGTTCAATCTCTATCTTCCCGCCGAGCGGCAAAACATCGAGACCCGCGCGGCGGCCGCCCATGAGAATGGAATTCCTCCCCTCACGAAAATCCCATCCAGGTAAGAAGACCGCCCAGCACGGCAAACAACACCGCGGGAATCACCGTAAGACCCGAGGCGAAATCCATTCCGGCCCAAACACTGAATCCCACCGCTGTCAAGTCAAACAGAATTCCAAAAATCGCCGCAACAATGTCCATTATTCCCTCCGCATACCGCGTTCCGGTTCGATTACCGTCTTCCTTCGCCGAGGCACAACACACCTTAACAAGCAAACAACATCATATCAGGAAAAATCAAATTCCCACAAAAACATGAACCTGCACGAAAGCAACGGCCCCGCCCGTTCCGGTTTTACGGCCCGCCGGGAGCGGCCCCTTTCCGGCCACCGGCCTGTCGAATTACGCCGGAGGTTCGTTCGATGAGCAGGATGCCCGCAAGGAAGACGAGGGCCGCGGCAAACAGCACCCAGACGGGAAGTCCGTGGGATTCGATGGTTTCCAAGCGGTTGACGAGAAAGGAGGGGAATTTCCCCGCGGCGGCCAGAATACTGAGGGCGTTGATGGCGGCGTGGACGATCATGCTGGTGAAGACGGATCCGCTGCGCACGGCGAGGTAGGTCAACAACACGCCCAGCATCGCGGTGGGCACAAACCGGTAGATGCTGACGTGGAAAATCCCGAAGAGCGCGCCCACGAGGAGAATCGCGGCCCAGGGCTTGAGGCGCTGGCGGAGTCCGGAGAGGATGGCGCCGCGGAAGAGCGCTTCCTCGCAGATGGCGGGAGACACGGCGGCGGCAAGCAGCAAGAGTACAAGCCCCATGGAGGTATTGCCGGAAGCAAAGAGGGTTTCAAAAACCTTTTCGAGGTCGTCGGGCAGGGGAAGCACTTTATTTTGCCAGGAGCCCAATTGTATGGCGAACACGATACAGGCCGGCGCCACCAAGAGCGCACCGGCGAAATGGGGCAGGCGCACGGGGGCGATGTTGAGGGCGGTTTTGAGTTTGATTCGGAAAAACCATAGAAGCAGGAGAACAGGGGTCAGGATAATCCCCCATTCCGTGAGGAATAGTCCAAGAAGCAGGCTGTAGCCTTGGAGGAGGCTGGCCACGTAAAAAATGAGGAGCATCACCAGTGCGAAAAGCCCCAGCGCGGCGGCCGGGGTGAGGGTGTCG
>CAYXPO010000597.1:0-3500 GCA_964466925.1 uncultured Nitrospirales bacterium | reverse complement strand
CAGTTCATCGGCCTTTTCCTCGTCATACCGGCGCGCGATCTCGACGGGGTCCCCCGCATCGCGGAGCCCGAGAAACTTGACGCCCTTCACGACACGGCCATCGGCGACATCCAGACAGGGGATAATACGTTTTGTCAACATGAATTCTTTCCTGCATCCAATTGAATGCGTAGTATGCGCATCACGGCAACGGTTTCTTGGTTTGTGCTCCGTTATCCTTGTCTTCGTCCTCGTCTTTCACCAGCGGTGCGCCCAACGTATCAAACGGGGAGCGTTCTCCCGGGTCCAGCAAATCAAAATCACTGCGGCTGGATTCGCCAGGCACCGGGTCCGCCTCCACCACCGCCACCGGAGGGCGTTCCGGCATATCCGGTTCCGCCGTGACGCTTTCCAGTGCCAGGGGGGCGAGAAGAGGGCTTTTTACGCCTGCATCAGGGGCTTCGGTCAGCAGCACCGGGGCGGGAACGGACTCCGGGAGCGTTATTTCTTCCGATTCCATGCGCACCAGCGCCGGAGCGGTGAACTTCTCACGGAGCGCCTTGCCCGCCGCCTTGGGATTCACCTCGACCCCCTCCACCACGAGTTGAATGGGTTCCACAATATCCAATCCCAGCGTCACCACCGCCGTTTCATGAAGGTAATGGCTTATCCTGTCCCGCACCTCCCGCGCCGAAACATCCGCCACATGCCGTTGCACGAGCCGCCCCTGGATAATCACCCGCCTCTTCTTTCTGTCGGGGAGCAGGCGTATCTTGATACGCTTTACTTCCGGCATGGCCCCCATGATACGGACGAGCCGCGCCTCCATGGGCTTTAACTCGATGGTGGTTTCGCCCTCGGGGCCATGACAGGTGATGCGCCGCTTCCGCTTCATGGCTGGCAGGAAACCATACAGCCCGGCCACAGCCATCACAACCCCGGCCATCCCCGAAAAACCCACGGTGGCGCACACGGGGCAGGTTCCGACAAATACGGATGCCGCCGCCCAATAGTGTTCCACATAACCGCACCCGAAATTGAGTCCCAACAGGGTAATTCCCCCCAGGAACACCATCAGGCTGATCAGTTTCAATACCACCAGTTTCATTTCCCGTTCTCCTTGGATACTCCGTCAGGCCCGCTGTTTGCACCGGCCGCGGCGGGCTTCATGGCGTCATTATCCCATGGATGGCAAATATTCATCGAGCAAGTCGGGGCCGATATCGCCGCGCCGGAACCGGTCTCCGCGCACAATCCGCGCGCACAACCGCGCGGTGCTTGTGACTCCCTCCGTCACCATTTCATCAAGGGCCGCATACATCCGCTCAATGGCCTCGGTCCGGTCTTTTCCCTGCGCAATCACTTTGGCCATCAGGGAGTCATAATGGTGCGACACCTCATAGCCCTGCATGATGTGCGTGTCCACCCGTATCCCCGGCCCGCCCGGAAGATGCAGCCGGTGGATACGTCCGGGACACGGCCGGAAACCCATTTCGGGGTCTTCGGCGTAGATGCGCGCTTCAATGGCCGCGCCGCGCGGTATAACCGTGCTGTAGCCCAGCGGCTGTCCCCAAGCCACGCGAATTTGCTCCCGGACCAAGTCAATGCCGGTGACTTCTTCCGTAATCCCGTGCTCGACTTGAATCCGCGCGTTAAATTCGATGAAATAAAACTGACCATCCGGTCCCAGAAGAAATTCCACCGTCCCCACATTGCTGTAATTGATGGCGCGCGCGGCCCGCAAGGCGGCTTTCGTCATTTTGGCGCGCAACGACGCGCTCAATCCGGGCGAAGGCGTTTCTTCTATCAATTTTTGATGCCGCCGCTGGATGCTGCATTCCCGTTCTCCGAGCGTAATAATGCGCCCGTGCTGGTCCGCGAGGATTTGAAATTCGACATGCCGGGCGCCTTCGACATATTTCTCGATGTAGACGCCGCCATCGCCAAAGGCCGCCTGGGCCTCCGTAATGGCCAGGGAAACGTCGTGCTTGAGCGTCGCTTCGTTATGCGCCACCCGCATGCCTTTGCCCCCGCCTCCGAACGCGGCCTTTACCGTAACCGGAAACCCGATCTTCTGCGCCACTTTCATGGCCTGATCGGGGTCTTTGATTTTTCCGGCGCTCCCGGGCACCACGGGCACCCCGGACGCCTCGACCGCCTGACGGCAGGCGGCTTTGTCTCCGCTCAAGGCCAGGGCTTGCACGTTCGGGCCGATAAACGCGATATGGCAGTCCTGGCAAATGTTCGCGAATTTGGCGCTTTCCGAAAGGAAACCGTACCCGGGATGAATCGCCTGGGCGTCGGTGACCTCGGCGGCGGAGATAATGGCGGGGATGTCGAGATAGCTCTCACAGGCCTCCGCCGGGCCAATGCAAATGCTTTCGTCCGCCATCGCGGTATGCAGGGAGTTTTTATCCGCCATGGAATACACGGCGATGGAGGTGATGCCCATTTGACGGCACGCCCGAATGATGCGCACGGCGATCTCGCCGCGGTTGGCTATAAGAATGCGTCTGAACATGTGTCTTGCTTCTGGTTTGGGCGGCATTAGATCAAGGGACGGGCGGTGAAGAGCGGCTGGCCGAATTCCACCGGTTCTCCGTTTTCCACCAGCACCTTTTCGATAATGGCGGGAACTTTGGCGGCGACTTCATTCATGATCTTCATGGCTTCGACAATGCATACCGTCTGGTTGGGTTCCACCGTGTCGCCCGGCAACACAAAAGGCGGCTTTCCGGGTGAAGAAGCGGTATAGAAGGTGCCGACCATGGGGGAGTCAATTGTAATAAGGCCATTCTCCCGGGGTTCGGTGCCGGCGCGCTCCGCTGCTCCCGCGGATACGCCGGAGGCCCCATACCCCGGCGGCGGCGCGAAGAAATGCATGGGCGCCCCGGCCCCGGCGGCGGGCGGTTGCTTGCTCAGCCGGATACGCCTCCCTTCTTCCTCGACTTCAATTTCGGTCAGACCAGACGACTCAAGTATCTTTATTAAATCCTGAATCTCGTTAAAATCCATACTTCCACCCTCCAGTTGCCCGGGATTGCATGATCATTAGCCGACCCGCTCGATATATCCCGCAGTCCGGGTGTCCACTTTCACCACCGTGCCCTCATTGAGAAATAGCGGCACTTGGATTACCGCGCCGGTCTCCAGGGTGGCCGGCTTGGTCCCCCCCGTCGCGCGGTCGCCTTGAAGGCCGGGATCCGTCTTGGTAATCTTCAATTCCACAAACAACGGCACCCGCGTAGCAATGACTTTCTCGCCGTGAAACAGCAGGCCAATCTCCATATTTTCCTTGATCCATTGGGCATTGTCACCCACGACATCGTCGTTCACGGCCATTTGCTCATAGGTCACCGGGTCCATGAAGTGAAACAAATCACCATCATGATACAAAAACTGCCATTTGCGTTCTTCGAGGCGCGCTTCCTCCATCTTCTCGCCGGAGCGGAAGGTTTTCTCGAGCACACGCCCCGTCAACACATTCTTAAACTTGGTTCTGACAAAGGCGCCGCCCTTAC
>CAYXPO010000596.1:0-3512 GCA_964466925.1 uncultured Nitrospirales bacterium | reverse complement strand
CGTTGTTTGGGTTTCATATGAATTATTGACTTTAAAAAATCTTGATCGACGAATAGATGGGCCTGATCTTCCGGCCGGGCCGACCATTATCATTCTTGCGGGCTGCACCTATTTAATCGCGGCGGCGGTTTCCTATCTTCGCGGATTCCGGCGCGTTTAAGATTGGCCGTGACCAGTGGCGCCTCCGTCACTTTGCCCTGTGGGGTGCGTGTCGGGGTCAAGTCCGGATTGGCGCTTCCAAAAATAATTCTCGGGAACCCCGGAATATCCCAAGGCATCAAGAGGCGGTTATTCTGGCAGTTGTGCGGGGGCGATGGTGGAAATCGCATCCAGCCGCCGCATTTCATGCATCACCCACAAGGTGGTGACGCCGGTGGATAGGGCGTCGGCAATGGGGATTGAAACCCAGATGCCCCATAACCCCAATATCAGCGGCATTATCAGAATGAGCGGCGCGAGAAACAACACTTGGCGGGTCATCGAGAGAAACAAGGCGGGCCAGGCGCGCCCCAGCGCCTGAAACAAACTCGCGCCCACAATCTGATACCCCACAAACGGCAGCCACAAAATGGTTACCCGGATTATGCCGGCCCCCTGATGGATCAAGTCCGGATCGCTGTTAAACATGCGAAACACCAGCCGGGGAAAGGACATCAAAACAACAAAGGCCACCACGGAAAACACCGCCCCGGCCACATTGGCCCGGTAAATGGCCTCTTTCACCCGCGCCATATTCTTTGCCCCATAATTAAACCCCACAATCGGCTGCAATCCCTGGATCAATCCGAACATCGGCATCATGAAAAAGATCATCATGCGGTTGATAATCCCGAGAATCGCCAGATGCACATCCGATCCATAATAGGCAATCGAGTTGTTCATGATGATGGCCAGAACGCTGCCCGCCGCCACCCGCGTGAACGACGACATCCCCACGCTGAACATTTCCGGCATCAGGCTGAAGTCCGGACGCAAATCCGCCCATCGAATCTTCAACAGGCTTTTCCCGCTCAAATAATACCGCACCAGGAAAAACGTCGAACAGACATTCGCCAGCACTGTGGCCACCGCCGCCCCGCGAATCCCCATTCCCAGCCCGAAAATGAAAACCGGGTCCAGCACAATGTTGGTCACCGCCCCGATCAGCATGCTGCTCATCGCCAGCCGTGCGTTGCCTTCCGCGCGCACAAGGCTGTTGGTGGATATGGCGAACGCAAAGAAGAAACACCCGCCCATGATGACGGAAAGAAATTGCGCCCCGTACGGAAGGACCTTCGGGGTGGCGCCGAAAATCCGCAATAATGGCTCGCAAAACTCCACCCCGATAATGCTCAACACAATGCTCAGGGCTATCACCACACTAAAGGAGGTTCCCGCCATGCGTTCGGCTTTGCGATGATCTCCCGCGCCAAGACTCCGCGAAATGATGGACGACGAACCAATCCCCACCACCTGCGCTATCGCCAATATGAACATCTGAATCGGAAAGGCCACCGCCAGCGCCGCCAACGCCAGCGGTCCCGCCCCCTGCCCCACAAATATCGCATCCACCAAGTTATACGTTGACCCCACCATCATGGCGATGATGGAAGGTAAAGAATACTTGAGCAGCAACCGGCCCACCGGTTCGTGACCCAACGCATGCGTTCTATTTTTCATGCTCAATTCCTGAATGAAAGGAAGGCTAGGGTAACCCTATTTCACCGCTCAGGTCAATGTGCTGAAGGAACTTCGGGCGAACGGGCACATGGTATGTCCGGCGGATGAATCCTATCCGTTTGCCGGCGGCATGCGCACACTTCTGGAAGTATTGCTGAATCTGCCATGAAGGCGCCTCCGTAATCCAAGGCAAGGTTGAAACCTCGGCGCAGGCCATCTATTATATTGGACAACACCCGGAAGGCACAGGCGTGCGCGTGTGGAGGTTTTCTTGACGGTACCCCGCGAACAGATAGAGCGGAGTGTTTTTTCCATCCGGCGGCGGATGGCGGAAGCGGCGGCGCGCGGCGGCCGGCGTGCGGAGGCGGTGCGTTTGGTGGCGGTGACAAAGACGGTGGGGCCGGGGGAAATCGCCGTGCTGCGGGACTTGGGGGTGTCGGATTTCGGCGAGAACCGGGTGGAGAAGATGGCGGCAAAACTGGAGACGATTGGCTCCTCGGTATGCTGGCACATGATTGGGAGCGTGCAACGCCGCAAGGCGAAAGACGTGGCGGCTTGTTTCGATACAGTGGACTCCGTGGATCGTGTGGAATTGGCCGAGGCTTTGCAGCGGCGGTGCGAGGAACTGGACAAGCGGCTGCGGGTGCTGCTGGAGGTGAATGTGTCGGGGGAGACCCAGAAACATGGGTTTGCCCCGGAGTCGGTGGGACCCGCCTTGGCCGGCATGAGGCATTTTGACCGGCTTGCAGTGGAAGGGGTGATGACGATGGCGCCGTTTGATGCTCCGGAGGCGGTGTTGCGGACGGTGTTTCGCGGGCTCCGGCAGTTGGCGCAGGCGCATGGGCTTCGCGAGATTTCCATGGGCATGACGGATGATTTTGAGTTGGCGATTGAAGAAGGCGCGACCCAGGTACGCATAGGGCGCGCATTATTTGAATAGGGTGTGCCGTGCGCACCGCGGCCGGTGCTCAGGGCGCGCCACGACCGGATGGGTAAGGAATTCGAGACCATGAAAGACCAAATCGAAGCGCTTCGAGGCATGGCGCTGGACGAAGTGGCCCAAACTGCCGATTTGCGCGCGCTGGACGAGGCGCGCGTGAAGTTTCTGGGCCGCAAGGGAAAAATCACCGAAATCCTGCGCGGGCTGGCGCAGGTTTCGGCGGAGGAACGTCCGGTGCTGGGCCAGGCGGCCAACAAGGTCCGGGACGCCATTTCGGACGCCATTGACGCGCGCAAGGCCGTGCTCGAGGCGGAAGCGGAACAACGCCGCGCGGCCAGCGAAGCCGTGGACCTCACCCTGCCGGGGCGGCGTCCGCGCCAGGGTCACATGCATGTGATCAACCAGGTGACGGACGATATTCTGGAGATATTCTTTGAACTGGGCTTTCAGGTGGCGGCGGGGCCGGACGTGGAAACGGAATACTATAATTTCGAGAGCCTGAACATCCCGGCGGACCATCCCGCGCGGGATTCGCACGATACATTCTTTGTGAAGCCGGGGGTTGTGCTGCGCACCCATACCTCGCCGGTGCAAATGCGCGTGATGGAAAAGACCCGGCCGCCGGTGGCGGTGGTGGTGCCGGGCCGCGTGTTCCGCGTGGATTACGACGCGAGCCACAGCCCCATGTTCAATCAGGTGGAAGGATTACTCGTGGATGAGCAGGTGACCTTCGCCGATCTCAAGGGCACGCTGATGATGTTTGTTCACCGCTTTTTCGGCAAGGACACCCGGGTGCGGTTCCGCCCCAGTTTCTTCCCGTTCACGGAGCCGTCGGCGGAAGTGGACATCTCCTGCACGGTGTGCCGGGGTCAGGGCTGCCGGGTATGCAAGAACAGCGGCTGGCTGGAAATCC
>CAYXPO010000595.1:0-3530 GCA_964466925.1 uncultured Nitrospirales bacterium | reverse complement strand
ACAGTTTTCCACCGATTTTGGTCAGATGAACATCAAGTACCACCAGCGAATTATTGTCCGCCCGGAGTTTTACGGCATAGGCATTGTGACCTTTCCCCTGAGCAATGACGGCGACATCTTTCTCCTTTTCGCCCGTGCCCCAAGTTCCCAGCAACTCCGGCAGGAATACCGTTTCTTTTTCGGTGTAAATGGGATATACCGAACCGACACCGGCACACCCTGCCGCCATAGTGCTCATCAACGCCAACGCTATCACGTATCGCATAAATTCCACCCTTTCCTTGCAGTTTTCAATGGACACGGGGGCATCACATACTCCTATATCGCTTAAGGCGCTCGATAGTTTCCTCTTCGGCCTCGATTTCGGCCAAAATTTTGCGCTCCGGCCCAAAACAGAGTCCGGGGAGGCTCAAGGCGATCCGTACATCACGCCGGGCGCCGCGCCGCGCCCGCCATGCCGCCACGCGCGCCAACCACGTCCAGCCGAATAATTCGATGCCCAACAGAATCACCAGCACAGTTCCGGCATGGAAAAAAAAGGTCAGCTCGAGGAGGGGGGCGGTGAAATAGGCATCCACAATTTTGTAGCCGGTGTGGGCGATGAATGCGAGCGGAAGTGCGTCGGCCAGTAATGCCACGGGCCAGCAGGTGAGCCGGGCCGCCGCGCGCACCACCCGGTCCCGGGCCGGGCCGCGCAGGACATCATCCAGGCGGCGGTTGAGTTCTTCCGAAAACGCCGCTTCGCTTTCCTGGAGGTGCGGCGGATCAAATCCGGCTTTTGCCATTGTCACGGCCAGTGCGCTGTGCCGTGCCCGGTACAGGTCAAGAACATTCGCGGACGAGGCCGCCAACAGGCCGCCCGGAGTGTCCGGGTTGTTGAGCAGGGCCGCGGCGCGTTGTCCGATGCTGTTGCGCGCATTGCCCCAAGGCAACAGGGCGGGCAAGCGTGCGGGAAGGCTGCGCAACGCCTCCGCGAGCCGGAAAATGGACCCCATGAATCCCTTGGCGCGCAGGCTCATCTCGCGGCCCACGGCATAGGTCCACAAATGCGGCGCGGCAAAAAGCCGTTCGGAAAGACTCTCATAACATACCTTCGCCATTTCGCCGTTCATTTCATTCAGGATTTGGCGTGCCTGTTCGAGAGCGGGTCGGGCTTCGCAAACACATTCCTGTAAATCCGAAATGGTTTTGGCGAGGAGTCCGGCGGCATTGGAACGCTTGATGCGGGCAATGCGCTCGGAGGTGAGTTCCTGACGAAGGAATTGTTCCAGGGCGTCAAATTCCATTTCCTCCGGCGACGGCGGCCCGCCGGAAAGTTTGCGGTCCAATGCACGGAGCGCATTCACCCGGAAATACACGGGGACGTCAAAACCTTCGGTGTGGAGGCGCTGCCGCCAATGTTCGCGAATGGATCCGGGGCCGTTCGCTTTGGTTTCAATGCAGACAAGGCTTCGCTGTCCCTGCAAGGGCCGCAACAACGACCATGTGGCCTCGTCAAGGTATTTTTCCGCGCTGGCGCACAGCAAGATCAGATCACAGCGGTGTAACACCTGATCCACCAGCGCGCGGTGATGCCGCACCACCGTATCGGAGTCCGGCGTGTCTATGATGACCAGATTTTCAAGTGCGGACCGTGAAGCGCTGGTCCAGCCCTCGAATTGCAGTTGGACGCCCGGCGGATGGTAGACCATCGGCTGGCTGGTGCAGGGGCGCATCTCCGAGGTGGCGGCGATACGGTCGCCCGCGATGGCGTTGAGCAGCGTGGATTTTCCCACCCCCGAACCGCCCACCAGCGCAATCACCAGCACGTCATCAAGGTGTTGTTCGCGTTCGCGCAGTTCGGCCACACGCCCGCGCAACACGGAGGTCCGCCCGCGGAGACCTCTCCAGGGCCCCGTGTACGCGGCGAGCCGTTCCAGTTCCTCGATAATTTCTAGCAGGCTTTCCGGCACTGATCGTGATGCCTCCGCAGGGTGTCGAGCATGCCGCTGTTGAAGGGGGTTTGGGCGGCGGTGAGTGCGCCGAGCGCGGGCTGCGTGATGTGCTGAACCAAAATATCGCGCAGCCGCTGCTGCTGTTCACGGCGCCAGGGTTCCATCAGATCAAACCATTTGGCGGCGAATTGTTCTTCCATAATCCGCGCAAAGAAAATACCGGCGAAGGGACCCGCCGCCGCCATCACTTCCGGCACCCCCACGCCGCCGGTATAAAAAGCCAACGGCACCGCGATGGCGGTGGGGGCGAATATCAGAACGGCGTCGAGTTCGAGGAGCACCTGACGCATGATGAGATTTTCACTCCACCACGTTTCGATGGTCTGCCGCACATGGTCCCGGAAACTCCGCGAGATGCTCGAACCGCCGAGTACGGCGTCCGCGGCGCGCCGGGCGGCCTCCTCGATGTTCAACCGTTCGAGTTCGCCAAAGATGAGGTGCGCGGCGGGCGGCTGGAGGTTTTGACCGCTTTGGAGGTAGTCGCGGATCAATTCCCGAGCGAAGGTTTCCACGGTGGTCCGGTGTTTGGCGCGCAAGGCTTCCTCCCGAAGGGCGGGCAGCGGCCCCTCAAGGGCGGTGCGGCCGCGCACCGCGCGGGTGAGCATGCGGCCCACCGGGGAGAAATAGCGGTCCATCACGCTGCCCACGCGGCTCATGGCCCGGCTGAACACGCCGCGTTTCGAGGCGATGAACTCGTGCAGTACATGGCCGACGTCTTCGCCGGGTTCGGGATCATACCGGCTGGCGCAGACTTCCGCGCGCCGCTCGAAATCCGCCGCAACGCGCTGCAGCATTGTTCCCATTTCCACGGCCCGTTCGAGAAACACGCCGCTCTCCGCGAGCATATGATCCACGCTGTTGCGATAGACGTGCTCCTTGATCACCGCCACATCGAGCGATTCCACATGGGCGCGCAAGGGTGCGGCGCCATTGATGGAGAGAATTGGCTTGGCGTAATCGTCCGTGATCTTGAAATCATGCGGGACCACAAACATCGGGACCGGTTCTTCCAGGCCGATTTCCGAACAAAAATCCTCCAATTGCCGGCGGGCAACCTCATAGCCGTTGTAGGGGTCGGCCTTGTTCATCAGCGGAATGATGAGGCGGCCCGAGGCGCGCGCGCGTTTGAAGAACGACACCACGCGCTCGTCTTTGTATTTCTCGCCCGTAAGCACCGCGACAAGCACGTCGCCCGCCGCTTGAATGTTTTCGGCCAGTTCCCAATGCTGCCGCTCGATGGAATCCACGTCCGGTATGTCCAGCAGCACCAGGCGGTCCGTCAGAGAGTCCTGCCGCGCAACAAAGATGGCATCGCCGGCCGTTTCACTGGAGATGGCATCATTGGCGCATTCCAGCCGCAGGGGGGTGAACTCCGGCACCAGCTTGCCATCGAGGCACTGGGCCACCCGTGTGGCGTTGCCCGCCAGCACCGGGCGGCAGGTGGCCGCGGCCGTGGGGCATACGGGGCTGACCTCCCGGCCGAGCAGCAGATTGAAGACGGTGGATTTGCCGGTGTTGGTGCCGCCTGCCACCGCC
>CAYXPO010000594.1:0-3539 GCA_964466925.1 uncultured Nitrospirales bacterium | reverse complement strand
GTCCGCCTGAATTAACGCATAATAGCCGTTAAACTCCGCTTGGGCATTTTTACCGTGCTTGCGGGTGACCGAAAACACCCCCCGGTCGGGATCATGGACGAACGGAAGCCAGGACCAAGCCGTGCTTGTGCTCAAAGGCGCCCCCGGCTTCGCATAAAACACGCCTATTTTTTGCAAGTTAAGCCCGGTCACATCACCGGGACGATAATAGAACTCGAGCGTGGACGCGCTGAAGTCATCGCGGTCGGTCACCACCAGCCAATGGATGCCCGCCGGAATCCACTTGTTGTCGTCTTCCGCGCCATTGCCCACCGGCACGTCGGGCGCGGCTTTCCGATACAACGTAACCGATTGCGTGCTCGCGTTCGACAGCCCGCTGCCAAAACCGCCGCCCGTGAAGTTCACGGTTACGCGGGACACCGGTTGTGACAGGCTCCCATTGCCGGTGAGCCCGACCTCACGGCGGACGTCATCGCCCAAATCCACATTGTCGCCGCCGGGCAGATTGCCCAGAAGGCCCTCCGCCGAGCGGATTCGGTTCTTGTATTTGGCACTGTCACAAAGCGCCTGGCCCAACAGCACAAAGGCGCCCCCGTTACGGCCCACAAGGAAATCACCCACATTATCATTGTTGACATCGCCCGCCGCGGCCACCGAAAGCCCCAAGGCGAACCCGGCGCCCGCATGGGTGCAATACAAATACCGGCCAGGGGATGAAACACCCCCCCCCACGCTCAAATCGCGCAAGGAAAGCGTGCCCTGAAGCCCCCGGGAACCCCAGATCACATAGACCTCGCCGCTGAATCCGCCGGGGGTTCCGCCCGAGGCGCCGATCAGCGTGTCCATCAGTCCATCGCCGTTGATATCCCCGGCCGCCGCCACGGAACTTCCCGCAAAATCCCCTTCATCCACCCCCGTGAGCAGGAGGCCGGGAACCGAGCCGCCGACATCCACCGCCTGACTTTCCGGATGATGCAGTTCACCCGCCGCGCCCAGCACAAGATAGCAGCGGCCCCAATGGCGTTCCGTGGCCGCCGACCCGTTATACGCGGGCGCGGTCATAATCACGTCATCCAGTCCGTCACCGTTGGCGTCGCCAAGCCCGCTCACTGCCTGGCCGAATCCGCCGCCTTGCCCGGTAATACGCATCCCCGGCAGGAGTCCAAGGTCTCCGGGCTGGAAGGGCGGTGTCAGAAATCCGGGATTGACCATGGACGACAATCCGTCCTCCGCCGGCATCACAAGCGTGAAATACAACGAATTCGGCAAGGAGGGCATATTCCCATCGCTCAACCGGGCAAGATTGAGCGGATTGGGCGCATTGTTTTTCTGATAGTCCACATGGCCGAAAATGAGGATGACATTCCCCTGGCCGGTGGAGGCGGCGGGAGCGCCAATGGCCACATCCTCGACGCCATCGCCATTGAAATCCCCGGCCCCGCTCACGCTCGCGCCAAACCCGGACCCCGTGGTTTCCCCGAGAATCCGTATGCCTTGCGGCGGGGCAAGCGCCTTTAACTGAACCATTCCGTTCGAGCCAATGCCGGAGGTGGAACCAAACACGATATAGGCGGCCCCGGGTCCGGCGGCCGCGCCTGTTCCCGCCGCCGGAGCGCCGATAATAAGGTCCGGAAGGCCGTTGGCGTCGAAATCGCCCGCTTTGGCGATGGCCGCGCCCGCGTTATCGCCGGCATCCGCCCCGAGGAACTTCACACCCTTTACCGTGGCCCCGGCATTGATATCGCCTATTTGCGAGGAGGCGAAACTGGCCGGAAACGACCGGCTGCCATAGATGAGGAACACGCCTCCCTGGTTAATGGCATCGGTCCACCCCAAGGCAAATTCCGCAATCCCGTCGCCGTTCATGTCGCCCACGCCCGTTGCGCTCAGCCCCAAATGTTCGGAAGCCGTGCTCCCGCTAATCACGATCCCCTGCGCCGCGTTGGGAATTCCCGCCCCGGCGGTCACATCCTTGCGCAAATAGTTGTTGAGAATGGTGGACGCCCCTTCGGGTCCGCCGAAAAACACAAATGCCTTGCCTGCATCCTGGAGGGCATCCACCTCGGCATCCGGCGCCGTAACGATGAAATCCTCGAAGGTGTCGCCATTGACATCCCCGATCCCTGTCACCACCCGGCCCATACCGGCATTGTCCAGCGTGCCCGGGTCTGCGGCAATCTGAAGGCCCTTGGGCGAGGCGCCGGAATAATACAGGTCGCCCGTCCACTCCACCGAGGAAGGCGGCGGCGGCGTGGCGATGGCCATCGAGGAAACGGCGGGGCCCTGCAAAATCGCGCGCGTATCCAAATCCCCCGGCGAATTCACGGAGCGCAAATCAACCTGCAGTGTCACCCAGTAGTCCGGATCGGTTCCCCCCTCCACATACACATTCGCATAGAGCTTCCCCGAATTATCGTCAAAATCACAATCCCAGAAGCCCTCTTCCCCGGGCGCCACCGTCACACCGGCCAGGTTTCCAATCAAGGTGCGCTGCCATCCGGTGGACGCCGGCTGAATCTGGTACACGCTGGCCGCCGCGCCATCGCGCGCGATACCGTATATCCGGCCCGTGGTGGGATGCACGGCCACGGCTTCCCAGGCCCCGCCCAGGGCCTGATTGCTCAGGACGGCGCCATTGGCAAGATTTATCACCAGCACTTCACCGCTGGTGGACACGGCAATGGCCCGGCCATTGGTGTGGTCCCACGCCAACCCGCTCAGATTTCCCGCGGTAAGGGCGTTCAGGTTGGCAATGACACTGTAAGTTCCATTCACCAGATTCACCGCCACAAGATTGTCATTGTGAAAGCCATACAGGCGGCTGTAGTCGAATCCCTTGAATTCCGCCGCGGTAAAATCAAGCGGCATGCCCGCCAGCGGGATGGTCTCCGGCACCGCCTCGCCAAAATCACGCAGCGTGATGTCGCCCGCATTCAGGCCAAACAGCGTGGCTTGATAATCATCATCCCGGATAGTGCACCGGCCCCGGTTCGACAGGACATTGACATTCCCCTTCGGGTTGAACAAAACCAGGTCGAAGTACTCCTTGCGGTCCGCGCCCCCTTCAATCTTGCGGTCCGCGAGAATGTCCACCGTCAAAACGGCTTGCGTGGTGAACGCCGGGATGGTCACCGTTCCGGAAATCCCCGCGTAGTCTTCCCCATCCCTTGCGGTCACGTCGGCGGTAGAATAGTCCATCGAAATATCGCCCGCATTGGCCGCATCCAATTCGATAAGGAAGGTGGCATGATACAGTTCGCCACAGGGCGCCGCCGCGCTGATGGTGGGGCAGCTCCCTTCCACCACCGATGTGTCCTGTATGGTGAGCGCACTGGCGCCCGGCGGCGGCCCCGGCTCATTGTCAACAATGGTGATGGCCGTGGTGCCCCCTGTCGCATAGGACGATTCGGTGGTCAAAACGATATAGAATTTCTCCGCCGGGTCCTGTTGGTTGTCGTCAAGGATTGTCACCATCATGGTTTGCTTCGTGGTATTGGGCGGGAACACCAGGGTCCCGGACGACGGCAGATAATCCAGCC
>CAYXPO010000593.1:0-3548 GCA_964466925.1 uncultured Nitrospirales bacterium | reverse complement strand
GCTTCAACATCCGGACATAATGCGGCCCGTGGCTGTAAAAGGCGCCTATCGTCTTTACCTCGTTCATGAAACAAGCCTCTCGATTAACGGCCGATAGTGCCGTTCAATGATACTCCGCCAGCTATAGTGTTCTTCCACCCGGCGGCGTCCGGCTTCCCCCATGCGCGCCCGGAGCGCGTCATCATCCAGCAATAGCCGCAGCCGCTGGGCCAGTTCCTCCGCATTTCCCCGCTCGAAAAGAAAACCGGTTTCTTCATGCCGCACGATTTCCGTCAGTCCGCCTGCGCGGCTCGCGCACACCGGGCGCGCCGCCGCCATGGCTTCGACCGCCGTAAGCCCGAAGGGTTCTTCCCAAATCGAAGGTACAACACAAATATCGGCTTTTCCATAGAGCGCCAGCGCCGCCGCATGATCCCGCCAACCGATGGCCTTGATGTTCCCCTGGCTTACGGAGTGATCAAAATGGGTGGTCCACACCTCAAAATCATTCCGGTCCCGTTCCAGCAGGCGAACCGCCTCCCACAGCACCGCCAGCCCTTTCAAGGGGTCTTCCACGCGACCGGGCATATAGATGATTTTGCGGTCCTCCCGCCCCTACGGCGTCATGGCCGTTAACGGAATCTGGTCCACATGCACCCCGCCGGGAATGACGTACACATCGTTATGAAATCCTTCGAGATGCGCTTTCAGTCCGGGATTGCTGACAATAACCGCCCGGAAGGACTTGAGCGATTTCAGGAGAAGCGCATGGTACTCCGGCGCATACGCCCGTGCGGCGAGATAATCGGCGGTCCATGTTCTATAATCCCGCCGCTGAATGGTTCGCTTTTGTGATTCCAGCGCGCACCGGCGGCAATCCTCCGGCGTTCGCAGAAAGTCCTTCGGGCACGGCGCCCCATCCTTAAACCGGAACGGATCGCGGGCACAGGCCAGTTCATGGGCGTAATACCGCCCCACCAACCGGTGATGCCGCAACGCCTGCGCAAGATGAGGCTTGAGGGTGAAGCCGTGCATGAGGAAGACCAAGTCCGGATGCCATGCGTCCACCGCCTCGCGGAACACCTTGCCCAGTGCTTCCGGTCTCAATGTCCGCCGCGTGAAATCAAGCCGCCTACAGGGAAAGGGCAGGAAATCGGGATCAACCCGTCCCCGCTCGCAGGAATCCTGTTCATGGGCCACAAAAAGGCGCGTCTCCATGCCGGCATGCCGGAGTTCGGAAACCACATTGTACAAATCAATATCGGCCCCGCCGTTGGGCGGCCAGGAAAACACCAAATCCACAAACGCCAGACGCATGGTTCAGGGTCTCCGCTCCGGCTTTGCGCACTCAAACAATTCCGGGAAATACCGGTCAATAATTCGTTTCCACGTATACTCCGTTTCCACCCTCGCGCGTCCCGCGCGGCCCATGCGCTGGCGCAAGGGCGGGTCATCCAGCAACCGGCCAAGGCACTGTGCCAACTCGTGCGCATTGCCCGGCGCAAAGAGCAGCCCGGTCTTTTCATGTTCCACTATCGTTTGCAGGCCCCCCACGCGGCTGGCGCACACCGGACGCCCCACCGCCATGGCTTCCAGGGCCACCATGCCAAAGGGTTCTTCCCAAATGCTTGGAACAACACACATATCCGCTTGCTGATACAGGCTGCGGACCTCCGCGCGGTTGCGCCATCCCAGCGGACGAAACCATGCGGGACCGGGGGTGTCTTCCGGCGCTGTAACCCAAATCTCAAAATCATTCCTTTTCTTTTGGAGGAGTTCCCCCGCCGCCCGCAAGACGTGTATTCCCTTCACCGGGTCTTCCCCGCGCCCTGTCATCAAAATAACCTTGCGTTCTCCCACGGATTTCTCACGGGGTTCCGCAAACGCATAATCGTCCGCATCCACGCCGCCCGGCATCACAATTACCCGGGGGCAGTACGGTTCCATTTGTTGTCTTATGCGGTCATTGTAGACGATTGCGGCGGTAATCTGGCGCAGGGCGCGAATCTGTACCGCATGGTACTCAGGCGCATAGGCGCGCGCGGCAAGATACTCCTGTTGCCAAGCCAACGAGTGGCCGCGTTGAATATCCGGTTTCAACCGGTCCAAGGCGCACACCCGGCATACATCGGGTGTATCCAGGTAATTATTCGGGCACGGTGCCCCCTCTTTAACATGGGTAATGCCCCGTTGGCAGAGGGCTTCATGAGCATAGTACCGTGAAATCACGGGATAAGGGTCCATCGCCAAAATTACATACGGCTTCAGAAAAAAACCGTCGCACACCACCACCACTTCCGGATAAAAAGCATCCACCGCTTCGCGAATACGCTCCGGAACCGCATGCCGCGAAAACGTTTTTGGGGTGAAATCCAGGTGTACCGCCGGAAACGGCAACGTTTCCGGTGAGAATTGCCCCCGGTCCCAGGTTGCCCCGTCATGCACGCCAATCAGCTGCACCGCATGCCCGGCTTCCTGCAATCCCTTGATCACATGGTACGCATCCACATCCGCCCCCCCCTTGGGCGGCCAGGAAAACAGAAGGTCTACAAAAGCCAGGCGCATGCCTTCAGATTATCTTCATGCGCCCCGTGCCAATCAATTTCTTCTGGCGCACGATTACCCGTCGAGTGCGCGGCGCAGTTCGGCGGCAAGTTCCGTCACGCGGACGGGTTTTCGGAGAAAGGCGCGGGCGCCGTTGTCCAGCAGCCGCTGTACCGCCGGGCCGTGCTCGTATCCGCTGCAAATCAACACTTTGGCCTTGGGCCGAAGCCTGAGAATAGGCGCGAAGGCTTCCTCCCCATCCATGTTCGGCATGGCCATGTCCAGGATAACCGCATGGATGGGTGCAGGATGCGTGCGCGCGGCCTCGACCGCTTGCGCGCCGTCCTCAACCGTAATCACGGTGTACCCGAGCCGTTGAAGGACTTCCCGGAAAGAATCGAGGACCGCCGGTTCATCATCGGCGACGAGAATGGTTTCACTGCCGCAGGGCAGCTTGCCCTGGAGCGGCGGTTTAACGGTTTCCGCCGCCTCGGTGGCGGGCAGCAGTACCTCAAACAAGGCGCCTTCGCCGGGCGCGCTGATCACGGAAATATACCCCCCATGGTTTTTCACAATGCCATAGGCCGCCGCCAAACCCAGGCCGTGACCGCGGCCTTCCGGCTTGGTGGTGATGAACGGCTCGCACAACCTTCGCCAGACGCGATCGTCGATGCCGGGCCCGTTGTCCAGAACCTCGACCACTATGGCGGCCGTCGGCTCGGCCGAGTCCGGCAGTTCAGTCGGACGGGTGCGGATCAACAGGCGGCCGCCGGTGAGCTGCAGCGCCTCCAGCGCATTGCGGCAGATGCACTCGAACGCCTGATGCAGCAGCGAGACGTCGGCCATCACTCGGCCACAGAGCGGAGAAAGATCAAAGCGCATCTCCACCGGCCGCGCGAACAGCTCCGCCTGCAGGCTGCCGGCCTGACGCACGAGCGTGTTCACCGCCACCGGCCGGCGGCGCAGCGGCACGCTTTGGCTGAAATACTGCAGACGGCGAAGCAACATGAACGTCTGTTCAATAT
>CAYXPO010000592.1:0-3558 GCA_964466925.1 uncultured Nitrospirales bacterium | reverse complement strand
ATGCGCCAAAGAAAACCGCGCCACGCCAGCGCGTTCAACTGCTCCGCGCCATCAAGCAGCACCACCGTGTTTTCGTGAACGTTCTTCGAAACAGACGAGTCCAGCCGTTTCCGTGATTCGTTCAGGAATAGCCGGAGTGTGAACAGGCCCTGTTCCTCCAGTTTGTTCCCCACGGCCTGCAGTAGTGTGCTTTTCCCGCACCCATGCGCGCCAATAATGGCCGCCCGGCAGTTCATTGATTCGAGGCGGGTCAAAAGTTCATCCCACGACACCCCGCCGAGCGCATACTCCAAGCTGTGCAGGCGGCTGGTGCGGAAGGGATTCTGGGCGGCGGTGACCATGCGCTTATTTCATTTCCAGGCTTTTAAGGGTGAGTTTTTCCGTCCAAGGGGAAATCAAAATTTCCACCCGTTCCACTTCTTTGCCTTTGTTTACCACCAGTTCCAGCGCCCATTGGAGCGCGGTGATGGCCCCGCTATAGGAATACGGCTGATTGGGCAGGGTGAATTGAAAGCGTTCCTCATGGCGGGCGGACAATACTGGAAATTCAATCTCCTCCACCACGTTGACGTCCTGGGTCCCGCGCCCTTCCGTATACCAAAACAACCGCAGGACCGCCTCTTTCGGCGGTTCTTCCCGGTCCCAACCAGCGGTGCCGCCGATGATTTGTCCCGGCGCGAATTCAGTCAGATCATTGTCCAAAGTCACTGATAGCATAATGTTCCCTTATGGTACAGGCGTGAGGGGCAATGGCAATACCGTGACCGGAAACTCCAGGGCAATGTCCGGCCAGCGCGGCACCTCGCCCTTCACCATGATGAACCACTGAATCTTATTGTTCGGGGCGTCAAACGTATGCATGGTGAATTCCGGAAAGGCGATCTGAACACGCCCAGTCCGGATTTCGCCCGGCGCGGCGCCTTCAAATAACATGATTTTCTCAAACACACTGGTGACCGTTACCGTATTGGTGCCCCGTTGATAGCGGGCCACTTCCTGACCGCGCAATTCCAGGGTGAACTTGGTAATGCGGTCCACGGCGCCGATAATAGTCCATTCCAGCTCCGCCGTGGCGCCCAGCGGAAGCGCACCGGGATTCAGCCGCAAATGGGGGCGCGGATTAAACAATGCCAACAGAGAATGAATCACAAAGCCGAGCAAGGCAAGGCCCACCAACACAAACGGAATCATGAACAACAGCGGGAATACCGGCATGTTTCCTTTGTCTGTTACCATAATCACCACGAATGTCCAAGTGATGCCATTCCAGAAGAACGCAAAAAAAACGGAAAACAGCAGGGTGGCCAACGGTTTTTGGCCGGGCGTCAACTCCACCATGCCGGAGGCCGGTGCCAGGGTTGCCCTCTGGGCGGGGGACAGTTTTTTCGCTTGACCTCTTCCCCGAAGGGCTTGCAGGATGATGGCTGCGCCCACGATGGCGAATACCAATCCCACACCCCCGGCAAACACTTCCGGGGCAAAACCCTTCTCCCAGAACGGCAACAGGCCAAGGGCGGTAAAAATGCCGCTTCCCACCGCGAAAAATATGCCGCCAAAAACGATTTGCCCACAGGTGGCGGAACTTGATCCTCCTTTGGAGGAAATCGAGCCTTGACCCGTATGTCTCAACATACCGTATCCCCTTATTGGGTTCATTTACTCTAAACAGGCCTTCAGACGGGGTCAAGATTTTTACTTTCGTCTTCCTTGAAATCCTGCCGGGCGTAGAACGATACTAGTGTCATTGGCACCGGATGGAGCATATACTATGCGGACAGGGAACGCAATACGCATCGGTCTTCTGGGCATTGGGGTGGCCCTTGGACTGTTGTTGTCCGTGCGCAATTGCCATCATCCTCCCGCGCCCACGCCGCCGCCGTTTGCAATAACACACGTTGATGGAATCATGCCCGCGCAAACACCCCGGTCTCCTTTACCCGCACCTCAACGGCAAACCCCCACAACACCCTTGCCCGGTCCGATGGTTCAAACTCCGGCCTCCCCCCTGCCCGGTCCGATGGTTCAAACTCCGGCCTCCCCCCTGCCCGGCCCGGTGGAGCAGACCCCGGTCTCGGCACTGCCCCAGCCTTCCCCGGTCATCCCTCCGGAAGGAGAACCTGAAACAGAGGAACCAAAACCGGAGTTTTCGCTGGACGCCATTGACAAGGTGGAAGAAGGCATGGACTATAACCAAGTTCTGGCGATCTTGGGGGGCGCCGGCATGGCCGTATCCTCCCTGGGAACAGACTCCATCGTCTATAAATGGACAAAAGACGGGACCACTTTGCTGGCAAAATTTGAACAGGACAAACTGGTCCGAAAAACGGTTCAAGGCCAGAAGAAGGGCGGCGGCAAAGAGGGGGTGATCACACAGGACAACTACAATCAACTCCGGGAAGGCATGTCGTTGGAAGAAGTGATGGCCTTGTTTGATGTAAACGTGAAGCCAGTGAGCCGTCCCGATGATACCATTACCATTTATAAATGGTCCGACGAATACGGGTCCAGCTTCACCGCAAAATTTGAAAATGGCCGCCTGGTGCGCAAAACCGGCCTCTATATCGCCCCCATGAAACAGGAGGCCGCCATGGAAGACGACAATACCGCCGGGAGTCCGCAAACCCCGGAAGAAGCGCGCGCGGAGGCATCCACGCCCGCCAAGGAATCATCCGTGGCTCAGGAACCTGTGGCCGAAAATACGGAAGAATCCTGGCCGGAGGAAGAACCGGCACCGTCAACCCAACCGCGAAAACCGGAGCGCGTTCGGGTGGCCGGTCAGGAACGGCGCGCCCGTGAAACCAACGAAAAGACGGCTTCGCCGGTGGAGGGAAGGTCTTACAAACCGAAGGCCAAGCTTCCCAAATACACCTATTCCTTGCGGAAGGGCACGTACTCCATCCGCATCCGCAATGAAGGGGAAAGCGCGGTGAAACTGGGCCTGCGTTCCGGAAAGCGCGGTTGGAACGCCACCATTCCCGCCGGGGGGAGAGTCACCGCCAAGGTCGATCCCGGCGATTATCAACTCTATTATATTTTTGAAAACGCCCCTTATACGCTGCAACAAGGGCGCACCGTGACCATTGACGGCACGTTTCTCGCCGACGCCGCCATCACCCTCATCGAGAGTTCTTCCGCAGAATCCGAATGAACCCTCAGCGGTTGGCCTCCGCCCGCCGCTGCAGCAGCGCTTCAAACTGACGCATCCGCGTGTCAAAGAAATTCAACAGTTTGGCATGAAGTTCCGCATTGGCGGCGGCAATCAGTGATTGATGATTCGTGGACGAACTGTCCAGCAGCAACACATTATCAAAGTTGTTGCCATAGGCGTCGGTGACTTTGCAGCCCGCTTCCTGCGCAATGACCACCGCCGCCGCGAAATCATAGGGGGCTATCCCCAACACGGCCCCCCGGCCCGCATTGATGAAATGATCCCGGACGATCTCCGGGATGTCGCGCATGAACCGCGCGGCTACATCCACGCAGGCGTCCAATTGCCCGGTCATCAGCCGGGTAAGGCTGTAGGAAGTGCTGTTGCAGGCGAAGAAGCCGCCCTTCAGG
>CAYXPO010000591.1:0-3559 GCA_964466925.1 uncultured Nitrospirales bacterium | reverse complement strand
TGGAACAACGCGGGGCGCTGAAAGCCTGCGCGTATGAAGCGGCGATGATGGCGGGGACGATAGCGCGGGCAAGTGGCGCGCCGTTGTATGGCGTCTATATAGGGAAATCCCTCGAGGATCCCGCCGCGCTGGCGGGGTTTGGCATGCGGAAAGTATATGCCTATGAACATGAATCTCTGGGACATTATTGCAACGAACTCCATGCGCCGATAGTGAGTGAATTGGCCAAGGAACTGGAGGCGTCGGTGGTTATTGGTTCCGCGTCGGCCCTGGGCAAGGAATGGTGCGCCTCGGTGGCCGCCCGCCTGGATGTGGAACTTGTGCAGGATTGCCTGGATGCCTGGTGGGACAACGGCCTGATGGCGCGGAAACCCGTGTATGCGGGAAAAGTGGTGGCGGACGTGCGCGTGAGCAATGCGCCCGCGATGGTGTCCATGCGGCCCAATGTGGTGAAGGTGGAGCGTGATGCGTCGCCGGCGCCGGAAGTGGAGAAACGCGCCGCGCCGTCCATCGCGCCGCGTGCCGTGCTGAAAGAGGTAACGTTGGCGCCGCCGGGGACCGTGGAACTCACCGAAGCGAAAATTGTGGTGTCCGGCGGGCGCGGCCTGGGCGGTCCGGAGCATTGGCCGGTGCTGCAGGCGCTGTGCGATGCGCTGGGCGCGGCGCTGGGCGCGAGCCGCGCGGCGGTGGATGCGGGCTGGATTCACCATTCGCACCAGGTGGGTCAGACCGGCAAGGTGGTGAGCCCGGATTTGTATATTGCCTGCGGCATATCCGGGGCGATTCAACATCAAGCGGGGATGCGGCCCGCGAAAATTATCGTCGGCATCAATAAAGACCCGCAGGCGAATATCTTTAGCGTATGCGATTACGGCATCGTGGGGGATCTCTTTGAAATTGTTCCCTTGCTGACCGAAGAGGTCCGAAAGGCCTGCGCATGACCTGGAGTGGTTTGGTGTTGTTGGCGCTCATCGTGGCCGCGCATGCCGTATTCTTAACGCGGGTGTACTTTATTTTTCGTTGTGTCCGGCTGGGCCAGGGAAACCTGCCAACCGATCACCCGGTGGCGCGCGTGAAGGACGTGCTCGTGAAAGGCTTTGGGCAGGTCCTGGTGTTGCGCCAGGCGGCCGGCATTGGGCACCTGCTGATTTTCTGGGGTTTTTTTGTGCTCACCTATGGAACCCTGGAAGGACTGATCTCGGGGGTGTTGCCAGGATTTTCCTTCGCCTGGATGGGGCCGGTCTATTGGCTGATGAACACGCTGCAGGATTGGTTTGGCCTGTTGGTGCTGGGGGCCTTGGGCGTGGCGTTGTACCGGCGGTTTGTATGGCGGCCCCGGCGGTTGCGCGCAAGCCTGGCGCACACGATGGACGCACTGGTCATTATTGTGCTGATTGCCGTGTTGATAAAAGCGTTTTATGCCATGCGGATCATTGAACCCAAACCGGGGTTCACGCCCGTGGCGGACCTGCTGCGCCCGTGGTTTGTGGAGACGGTGGGCAAGGCCGCGCATCCCGCGGCGTATGCCGCCTTTCACTGGTTGCACAACGTGGTGGTGCTTGGGTTTCTGGTGTATATTCCTTTTTCCAAGCATCTGCATCTGATCACGGCCCTGCCGAATTTGTATTTCCGGGAAGACCGCATCCCGGGCCGCATTCCCAAACTCGATTTGGAGGCGGAGGGCGCGGATCATTTCGGGGTGGTGAAGATCACGGATTATACGAAGAAGGCGTTGCTCGATGTTGCCGCGTGCACGGAATGCGGGCGCTGCCAGGAGGCGTGCCCGGCGTATTTCACCGATAAGCCGCTCAGCCCGAAAGAGGTGGTGCTGGGATTGAAAGCCCATCTGTTTGCAGAAGGCCCCGCGCTGATAAAAGACCGTAATGCGGCACCGGCGAAGGCCTTGTATCCGGAGGTGATCACGCAGGACGTACTGTGGGCCTGCACGACCTGCCGGGCCTGCGAAGAGGCCTGTCCGGTGGAAATCTTGCCGATGAGCAAGTTGATCGGCATTCGGCAGGCGCGGGTGTTGATGGAAGGGGATTTCGCGGAAGAGGCGCAGACCGCGTTGCGCAATGTGGAAACGCAGTCCAACCCCTGGGGACTGCCGCAGGAATCGCGCGGGGCGTGGGCGGAGCCGCTGGGCGTGAAAACGCTCGCGGACGATCCGCATGTGGAGTACCTTTTCTTTGTGGGGTGCGCGGGTTCGTATGATCAACGCTATATGAAGGTCACGCGGACCGTGGCGCGGCTGTTGCAGCAGGCGGGCGTCTCTTTCGGCATTTTGGGCGCGGAGGAATGCTGCACGGGCGACAGCGCGAAGCGGATCGGCAACGAATACCTCGCCCAAATGCTGGCCCAGCAGAATGTGGACACGATGAACGGATACGGGGTGAGGAAGGTGGTGACGGCGTGTCCGCATTGTTACAACACCATCAAAAACGAGTTTCCGGAGTATGGCGGCGCGTACGAAGTGCTGCATCACACGGAATTGTTGAGCAAATTGGTGCGGCAGGGGAAATTGAGGCCCGCCAAGGGCACACTATCGGTCACGTACCATGATTCGTGCTATTTGGGCCGGTATAATGCGCTGTTTGACGCGCCCCGCACGGCGCTGGAAGCCTCCGGAACCTTGAAAGAACTCCCTCGCAACCTCGCCAACAGTTTTTGCTGCGGCGCGGGGGGCGGGCGGATGTGGATGGAAGAACGGATCGGCGGACGCATCAATGTGGAGCGGTCGAAAGAAATTATTCGGGCCCGGGCGGACGTGGTGGCGACGGCCTGTCCGTTTTGCATGACCATGATAAGCGACGGGTTGAAATGTGAACAACAGGCGGAGCCGCCGGTGAAAGACGTGGCGGAAGTGCTCGCGGAGGCCTGTGGTATTTTGGAATAATCGGAAGTTGGAAGGAGAACAACCATGAGCAATGCGCTCACCGACATGCGGTTCATTCGTTTCCTGTTGTATGAAGTCCACAAGGTGGAGGACATCTTGCAGTTCCCCTTTTTTCAGGACCATTCGCGCGAAACCTTCGACATGGCGATAGACGCGGCGTACCAGTTGGCGCAGGAGGTGTTCTGGCCGTCCTATCAGGAATTTGATCAGGAGGGCGCGCGCTTTGACGGGAAGCAGGTCCATCTGCCGCAGGCCATGCACGATATTTGGCGGCATTGCAAGGAAGGCGGCTGGTTCGCGCCCAACGTCTCTTTTGACGAAGGCGGCCAGCAGTTTCCGCTCAGTATCTTCGCGGTATCGTCGTTTTTGTTCAGTTGCGGCAATACGGCCGCGGCGATGTATGTGAACGGCACCTGGGGCGCGGCGATGCTGATCCACAAATTCGGATCTCCGGAACTGCAAGAAAAGTACATGCGCAAACTGTACGCGGGAGAATGGGGCGGGACCATGGCGCTCACGGAACCGGACGTCGGCACGTCGCTGGGGGATATCAAGACGACGGCGGTCAAGGCGGCGGACGGTGATTATTATCAGATCACGGGCACCAAGCGGTTCATCTCTTCGGGCGACCACGATCTCTCGGATAATATTGTTCATCCGGTG
>CAYXPO010000590.1:0-3564 GCA_964466925.1 uncultured Nitrospirales bacterium | reverse complement strand
CTACACTTCAATCGGTGAGATCGACCCTCAAAACCCTTTTGAAAACAACCCTCGCGCTTTCCGTCTCCAAACGGTAATGACACTAATAATATCGGCAACGGCCGGACTGGCCCGTAGCAACCCTCTTGCTTGTGACCCCCTTCTTTTATGCGAAAACAAGATACTTGTCAAGTTGATTTTGACGGGTCCTCCATATATTCACGGAAACACAGTGAATTGCATACACATAAGCGGCAAAGTTTTTAGATGGTTGATCTTCGGCCCGGGAGTGCAACTCCCGCGCCAGCAGGGAACTCTCTCCAACCCTTATTCCTCATGCAGGAGATGCGTGATCTTTCCCGCGATGATGTCGATGGCGACTTCATTGAAACCGCCTTCAGGGATGATGAGATCGGCGTATTTCTTGGAAGGCTCGATGAATTGCATGTGCATGGGGCGGACCACTTCGAGGTATTGTTTCATGACCGATTCCAGGCTGCGGCCCCGCTCCTGGCAATCGCGGTTGAGGCGGCGGGCCAGGCGAATATCGGCGTCGGTCTCGACGTAGAGTTTGACGTCCATCAACCGGCGGGCTTCTTCGTCCTCGAGAATGAGAATGCCCTCGATGATCAGCACCCGGCAAGGCCCGACGTGCATGGTTTCTTTCTTGCGGGTGTGGGTGGCGTAGTCGTAGATTGGGCAATCGACCGACCGCCCCGAGGACAGTTCCTTCAGGTGAAGATGAAACAGCTGCCGGTCGAAGGCGTCGGGATGGTCGTAGTTGATGGTCTCCCGGTCTTCAGGGGGCATGGAGCTGCGGTCCAGGTAGTAGGCGTCGTGGTTGAGAATCTGGACGCCCTTGTGATTCAGTTTGCGGGTGATCCGTTTGGCGACGGTGGTTTTGCCCGAACCGCTGCCGCCGGTGATGCCAATAATGGTGCACTGCTTTTTCACGGGACTTCTCCGGGTGTCTTAAAGGCTGGCCGATTATAGGTCTGGCCCGCCCCAAGTGTCAATTCCGACTGCCGGGCGGGACAAAAAAGGCTTGGACTGAGGAATGAGATTCCGCTATGCTTTATCCGGTTCACAGCTGGCTGTGGAGGGGCGTCTTGAGACCCGGTAAAAGCGGAGCGTTTACCCTGATCGAGCTGTTGATCGTGGTGGCGATCGTTGGCATTCTGGCCGCGATTGCGATTCCCAACTTTCTGCAGGCGCAGGTCCGGGCGAAAGTGGCGCGCGCCCAGGCGGACATGATGACGATCGCAACCGCGCTGGAGGCCTATTGCGCCGACGCCAATGACTACCCTCCGAACGACGGTCTGTACAATACCGTGCCTCTCCAGCTCTCCACTCCCATCGATTATCTCTCCCGGGCGGAATTGATCGATCCCTTTGCGGAGCGGCTGTGGCATCCGGTGTATGGCATTCGGGCCAAATATTATACCTATGGCCGGGTGGTGAAGTCGGCTTTCGCGCCGGGCCCGCCCGCCATCGAACTCATCGATTCGCCGCTGTTCAATCCGGGGGCGTTCTTGAAGTACGGGCAGTGGCGGATGATGTCCCTGGGCCCGGACCTGTTGTATAGCGGGCTGTATCACGATCCGATCCTTGGGGTCTTTCCCACCTACCAGTGCGACGTGCCCTACGACCCGACCAATGGCACGATCAGCTTCGGCAATATCCTGCGGACGCAGCGCGACCCCCTGGTGCTGAATAATCTGTCGAAATAAATCTTCACGATACCGATGCCGGGAAAGAGAATGCCTGGATTCCCGCCTGCGCGGGAATGACGCGGACGAGAATCCTGTCGCCGGCCCTTTTTTCGAACAACTTCGTCCGCCTCACGCGCAATAACTGCCGCCGTTGATGTCCAGCGTTGCGCCGTGGATGAAGCCGTCGTATTCCGAGGCCAGAAAGAGCACCGCGCGGGCCACGTCGTCCGGAGTTCCCGCGCGGCCCAGGGGAATGCGGGAGAGGGTTCGTTCGATGGCTTCTTGGGTGGAATGGGTGGCGTGAAAATGGGTCCCCAGGATCAATCCCGGAGCGACCGCGTTGACCCGCACGCCCCGGCCTCCGACCTCGCCCGCCAACGCCCGCGTCCAGGCCAGGAGCGCCCCTTTGGCCGCGGAGTAGGCCAGCGAACCGGCGCTGCCCCCGCAGCGGCCCGAGATCGAGGAAACGTTGACAATGCTCGATGGAGCCGCACCGAGCAACCAGGGCATCGCTTCCTGAGTGACCCATTGGGCCGAAGCGAGGTTGATGTCCATGACCTGTTGCCAGTAGGCTGCGTCGATTTCCCCAATGCGCTTGCGGGCCACGAGCGTCCCTGCGTTGTTGACAAGGATATCGATTCCTCCAAGGAATTTCGCGGCTTTGCGAACGCACTCCCGGGCGTCCTTCTCGCGGGAGAGGTCCGCTTGAATGGCTGCTGCCTTCACCGAATGCTCCTCGGCCAACTGGAGGACTTCATCCGCGCCTGGCCCGCTGGTGAAGTAATGGATAGCAATGGAACTCCCGGCATGGATGAATTGTTCCGAGATCGCCTTGCCAATGCCCTGCGCCCCGGCGGTAATCAATACTCGTTTGTCTTTCAGCGTACCCAATAAATTATCCTTTGGATTGCGGGAACTTGGTCCCGCGCTTTTGAATTCGCGGAGGCAATCTTCTACCCCGAAATAAGAATTCTTCCTGTCACCCCCACCTAGCCTCCCCCCTCAAGGGGGAGGAATACGTGGTCGCGGCTTTCCCCGATTTTCGCTGTTTCAGGGTGAGAGCGAACTTATGAGAGACTCAATCTCTCACCCCCACCCTGGCCCTCCCCCCTCAAGGGGGAGGGAACACTGGTCGCGCTATTGTCCCCATGCCGATACCTTGCTGGAAACCGACTTGAATCTTGTTAATCCTGTAAATCCTGTCTAGAAAATCTCTTTGATAATCGGTTTCTTCCGCGGCAGCCACTGACCGCGGCCCTCTCGTCCCATGACACGATAGTCGTCCACGATGACCTCCCCGCGCGAGAGTACCGTGCGGGGGAAACCGGCGAGCCGCCAGCCTTCGTAAGGCGACCAGTCCGCATTGGTTTCCATGGCATCGGGATCGATTGCAAACCGCTTCTTGGGATGTACGACGATCAAGTCCGCGTCCGACCCTTTCCGGATGACGCCCTTGCGGGGATAGAGTCCCATGATTTTTGCGGGATTGGCCGCGACCACTTCCGCCAGTCGCTCCAGCTTCAGTCTGCCTTTCAGCACTCCCTGCGTGTAAAGCAAGGGGAAGAGCGTTTCGACGCCGGGCAGTCCCATGGGGATCTTCGTGAAGTCTCCCTTCCAGCGCGCCTTCTGCTTTCGGGTGAAAGTGCAAGTGTCGGTTGCCGCCACCGCGATTTCTCCGTCCCGCAGCCCCTGCCAGAGGCGTTCGCCGTCCTTGCGTTTCTTGATCTGAGGACAGGTGGCAAACAGGTGACCCTCCTCGCGGGAGAAAACCGCATCGGTCAGTACCAGATATTGCGGGCAGGTTTCTCCCAGCACCGGCGCGCCGCGTTGTCGGGCCTGGCGCATCAGATCCGCGGCCTCCCCGGTGGACATG
>CAYXPO010000589.1:0-3565 GCA_964466925.1 uncultured Nitrospirales bacterium | reverse complement strand
TCGGCGTCTTGGGGCAGCGCGGCGATAAAACCAGCGCGCCCGCGCTCGCACCCTTTGTGGCGGATCCCGACCCCGTTATTTCCCTGGCGGCCATCAAGGCCTTGGCGCTTGTTGGCGGCGGCCCGTCCGTTCCAGTGCTGGTGACGGCGGCGGCGCGGGGCGTGGAACCCAATTCCAGCGCGGCGCTGCAAGCCTTGGGGGTGCTTAACGATCCCAATGTGTCCGCCGCCCTCCTGACCAAGTTGCAGGGAGCCGATGCGTCCGAGACGTCCGTAGTGGCCAAAGTGATGGGAGCGCGCCGGGAGGCAGCCACAACACCCGCGCTTCGGGAGCTCATTCAGAGTCCGGACGCGGGGGTTCGGGCGGCGGCGGCGCAGGCGCTGGGCGAAGTGGGCACGGCGCCGGATGTGGAACTACTGTGTAAAGCACTGGAACAGGCCGGGGATGACAAGGGGCGTATGGCGGTACAACGGGCGCTTATTGCGCTGGGAAAACGCCTGGATGCGCCGGAGGCGTTTACCAGCGGCATTTTGAATGGATTGAACCGCGGAGACGCGTCTTTCCGTTGCGCCCTGCTGGAGGTCTGCGGCGGCGTGCGCACGCCGGTGCTCCTGCAAGCGCTGGACAGGGCTGCACGCGAAGCAGACGGGACCGTGAAGGACGCCGCCATCCAGGCGCTGGCGGCCTCGGAGAATCCGGAGGCGCTCCCCTGCCTGATGAATTTGTTGTGCACCCCCCCCGGCATTACGCAAAAGGATATAGTGTTTCGCGGCATTGCGCGGCTGGCGTCCGGCAAGGATACCGAGGCGGCGCTTCGCGAGGAGACCCTGACCCGTGCGTTGGCCTTGGCGGAACGTCCGGAGGAAAAGAGGCTGATCCTCGGCGCCTTGAGCGGCTGTCCCACGTTGAGCGCCTTGAAAACGGTGGAGGCTCAGCTTGATACGGCGGAGGTGGCGGCGGAGGCCGCCGTGGCGTGGGGGAAGATCGCGCGCGAACTGGTTCAGACGCATCGGGATGAAATAAGCGCTGTCGCGCCGAAGGCCATCGCCGCCGCAAAGAAGGCGGAGCTGCCCAAAGCGGCCATGCAGCCGCTGGCGGATGTGCGCAAGGCGCTGGCCGCGGTTCCCGCGCCCGCCCACCGCATACGGTTTGAACATCTGGTGGTAGACCGGGAATTCCGCTCCGAGGGTGTGGCCGTGGCCGATGTCAACCGGGATGGCCTGAATGATCTCCTTGTGGGTGACGTGTGGTACGAGGCCCCGGATTGGAAGGTACATGAAATCCGGAAACCTGAAAAATACGACCCCGCCACCGCCTACAGCCGCTGTTTCGCCGCGTTTGCGGAGGATGTGAACAAGGATGGGTGGCCGGACTTGATTGTCATTGGGTTTCCCGGGGCGCCCGCCTATTGGTACCGGAATCCCGGAACCACCACGGAGCATTGGCAGGAGTACCTGCTGGCCACCGAAGCCTGTGGTGAGACGGTGCTTTTTGATGATTTGCCGGGAGAAGGAAAACCGGTGCCCATCTTTGCCTTGAACAGCCGGATTACGTGGTTCCGTCCGGGACAGGACAAGACGGCGCCATGGCTGGCGTATCCCATGACGCACATGCTGGACGCGTTCGCCAAGTTCGGGCACGGCCTTGGGCTGGGCGACCTCAATGGTGACGGGCGCAAGGACGTGCTTATCAAGGATGGTTGGTGGGACGGGCCGGAAGACCGGACCCGGCCGGACTGGGGATTCCATCAGGCCAAATTTGGGCCGGATTGCGCCCATATGCTGGTCTACGACGTGAATGGCGACGGGCGCAACGACGTGATCACCAGCTCCGCGCATGAATACGGCATGTGGTGGTTCGAGCAGGGATTGGAAGACGGCAAAATGACGTTTATCCAGCATGAAATTGACAAGAGCGTTTCCGAAACACACGCGCTGATCCTCTCCGACATCAACAACGACGGCGTGCAGGACCTCGTGACTGGGAAACGGTACTTCGCGCACGGCGAACATGATCCGGGCGCGCTGGAACCGTCCGAACTCTTCTGGTGCGAACTCCAGCGGACGCAACCGGGCAATGTGGAATACAAGAAGCATGTGATTGACAAGGATTCCGGAGTAGGCACGCAGTTCGAGGTGTGCGACTTCGATGAAGACGGCCTGCAGGACATTGTCGTCTCGAATAAAAAGGGTGTAAATGTGTTTCTGCAAAGAAGGGACAAATAGCCATGAAAAAATCTACCCTGTCACGCCGCCGCTTTCTCGCCTCCATGGTGGCGGCTTCCGCGGGACCCGCCATTATTCCAGCAAGTGCCTTGGGCAAAGAGGACGCGGCGGCCCCGAGCGAACGCATCACCATGGGCTTTATCGGCTTGGGCGGCCAAGGCGCCGGCCATTTGTTCGGCGGCTCTTGGACGTATGTCGCCGGCGGTTATCTCGGAAGGAAGGAGGTCCAAGTGCTGGGGGTATGCGACCTGTGGCCCAAGCGGCGCGAAACCGCCAAGGAGCGGGTAAACAATCACTACGCGCAATTGGCCGGAACGGGTTCTTACCGGTCCTGCGAGGCGTATCTCGATTTTCGCGAACTGATCGCGCGGCCCGACATAGACGCGGTGCTGATGGCGTTGCCTTTTCACTGGCACGCGCCCATGGCGATCATGGCCATGAAGAACGGCAAGGATGTGTATAGTGAAAAGCCCGTCGCCATCACCATTGAGGAAGGCCGTCTGCTTGCCGATACGCAGAAACGGTACCGGCGGGTGTATCAAGCGGGCACGCAGCAGCGTTCCGAGGCCGAGTACGGCGGCAAGTTCCGGCGTGCGGTGGAGTTGGTGCGGAACGGCTATATCGGGCAATTGAAAGAAATCTATGCCTATAGTCCCGGAGGTGGTTTCAGTGCGAATATGCAGGACCTGACCGCGGCGGGGGCGCCCATCCCCGAAGGGTTCAGCTGGGACCTTTACGTAGGGCCGGGGCCGTGGCAGCCCTATACCGGCGGCAATGCCAACTGCGGCCTGTTCGCGTATGGCGATCCCAATTGGGGGCCGCACCATTACGACGCGGTACAGTGGGCCATCGAAAAGGAGCATCCCGGCCCCGCGGAGCTGGACTTCGAAAATGAGCATGCGGTGCTTCGTTATGCGAATGGACTAACCATCCATTGCTGTAAACATCCCACCGAGCGCACCGGCGGCGTGGGCGGCGCATGCTATGTGGGAACGGAAGGCTACATCGCCGTAGACCGGGAGGGCATTGTGGCCAACCCGAAGGAGATTCTCGGTGTTCAACTCAAACCCACGGATGAACGCTGTTACGAGAGCCCGATTCATGCGGGGAATTTTCTCGACTGCATTCGCACGCGCAAACAGACCATCTGCAATGCCGAGACGGCGCACCGTTCCATGAGCCTCGTGCTGCTGGCGGGCATCGCCACCCAACTGCGGCGCAAGATGCGCTGGGACCCGGTGAAGGAAGTGTTCCCGGACGACGAACAGGCCAACCGGCTGCTGTCGTATGCCCGGCGGCCCGGTTGGGAGGTCTGACGCGAGGGTTCGAATCTGATCCTT
>CAYXPO010000588.1:0-3565 GCA_964466925.1 uncultured Nitrospirales bacterium | reverse complement strand
CGACTTCGGCGGAGTCGAGGCCGCGCTTGCGCATGGATTCGGCCATGTCGGCGAAGTGCTGCGCGGCTTCCTGGGTGATGGCGACGCTGGTTTTTCCGGGTCGGAGTTTTTCGGGATCGAAGAAGACGGCACGGAGGATTTCGAGGCTGCGCGGCTCGCCGAGGCGGTCGAGCGGAATTTCGTGGACTACGGAAACGGTGTTGGGAAAATTGGTGTGGATGATGATTCGGTCCAGGTCGCAGACGACGAGGAGGAACGGGTTGGCAAGCGTGTTGCGGTACTGGAGGAGTTGATTATTGGCGTTGTCCAGATCCTTGTGCTTGCCCTTGTATTCCCAGCCGAAGAAATCCTTTTTCCAGACATCGGCGAAGCCATCGCCGCCGCCGTGCTTTTCCGCACCCTTTTCAAAGCAGAAGTTTTCGCCCGTGGGATCGGCTTCGGCGGGCGTGGGGTGCCCGAGCATCCGGCACAGGTCGAGAAAATGCTCCTGCGCGGCCGAGCGTTCCTTTAGCTCGACTTTTCTCCACTTGGCGATGAATTCAGAGGCGTTCAATGGTTCTCCCTACAGGTTGGGGGCGAGCATAGCGAAAACGAGGGAGAAATCGAGAGTTTCCTTGAACCGGAAAACTCGGACGGTGCAGCGGCTCATTTCCTTTTGCGCCGCAGGGCCAGCAGAAGGCCCCCCGCCGCCAGCAGGGCGGAGGTGGCGGGTTCCGGGATGGCTCCCGCATATATCCCGACGCCGGACTGAGTCTCATAGGCCCAATCGTGCACGGTGAGCGTCATGTCACTCTCGGACATCCGAACCCAAGCATAGTGCAGGTCCGTGTCACTATAGAACGAGACGCCGAGATATCCGCTCTGCACCGCATACCATGAGCCGCCGCCGACCAGCTCGTTGAAGGGCTCCTCGATCATATAGGTGAGAATATTCCGCTCGCCCGTTTCCCACAGGTTGGGACTGGTCAAGTCTTGATCGATCAGGAAGCCTCCCGAGATGGGGTCATAGTAATTGGCGAACTGCTGCGCCGTCGCGACGATTTCATTGTTGCCCAAGGGCTGCAAATACATCGTGGTTTCAAATGTGCGGAACATGATGTCCGCAACGCCGTTGTTGTCGAAGTCAAATGGGGTGAACCATTCTCCCGGCCCCATTCCGATTTCCTGATTTAACGGCCCCGACCAACTGATCGACATCGCGGCGAGGCTTGGCATGGGTATACCCCATGCCAAGCAGTACACTGCCGCAAGGCCCACGGTCGCTTTGCGGAATGGTTTTGGGAAGATCATTTAACCTCATTTATCCTATAGAAACGAAGCAGTTCAGCCGAATTGGTTGACGAAAGATCGGTCCATTCCGTTAGGTCGCTGATAATGCTGATGTCGTCGGACAGTTCGGACCATCCATCGCCCTCCAAAAGATTCGTGGTCGACTGGACATTATGTAGGCTGCCGACTGCCCCCGCCCACTGAATTTGCTTGGCCCCTGATTCGGAGCCGATATCCGTTATTTCGACATCCAGATCCTCCGCCATATTGCCGGACAGGACAACAGAAAAATCCTGCATGGAGTTGCTCAGGGACCCTTTGTGGGAAACGACTACCGTATACAGGCCCGTTGTCGCGGATGCGATGTATACCTGCTCTATATTGTCGCGGAAGTTGTCCCCCATGGTGGCGGCATTGGCCGGATTGGCAGGGTCGAGAATCCAGGGGTAGTTTGTTGTCCCCGAAGGCTCAATAACGCGCAAATCCAAGTCGTTGACGAGGGAAAGATTTGTCGGATCAAGAGCCGTTGGCTGAACTGGCCCGGGCACATCCGTCCATGCCAGCGTTACGCGGATTGGCATGTTCGTGTCCGCCAGAAATGAAAAGCGCGCCTCTTCACCATCCGGCAAAACACATTCCTTGATGTGAGGCTTCGAGTTGTAATCCGCATTGATCGTCATGAGATTCGCTGCCGAAAGGGTGTTCATCAGGCCCCAACCAAACCGGTAGTCTGGCCCAGGGGCATTGCCCGATTCATCGGCGGTATGAATAAGCAACGCCTTGTAAGTGCTGGCCCACATGGGGCTATTAGTGCCGTGAAGTTGCTGGTGCAGCTGTTGCAACAGCCCCAATGAGCCCGATACCGAGGGGGTTGAGAAGCTCGTGCCGGAATACGAGACATATGAATTATCCGCAGTCCCATACGGAGTCACGAGTCCAATGCCATTTGCCACAAGGTCGGGTTTGATTCTGCCGTCATCGGTTGGGCCAAACCCGCTAAACGAGGACATCACCACGCTGCTAGGAGCACTATATCCACCAACAATGTCATCCACCGCCCCGATGGTTAGGATGTTTTTCGCCGTCTTCCGGCTTCCGATGGTGTCATAACCATTGACACCGCCATCGACATTTCGAACCACCGTGCTATCCACCCACGCCGCACCGTTCCATATTTTGTGCATGATGGGCGGGAGGAGGGACCTTCACCCCGATCATTGCCTGAGGACCAGACGGGGAGGCAATACACGGCATCATATACAAACTGGTCCCTTTCCTGAGCTTCGGCATCATAAAGGCCAAACTGGTAGTCTGAAGTTGGGCTGACGGTCCAGTTTCCATACCAATACCAGGTCGTGTCCTGAAGTCGCCACCCCAGGACCCATCCCCATGAGTGGTTTGAAATTAGAACATCATTTGTCGTCGAGTCCGCCAGCTCGGAAAGATAGTAGTCCCAATCGTAGGCGTGAATGGTTGAAGCATAGCTCATCCCCCTGGATGGCGCATAACCGCCGCCGCTTCCCATTGTTCCCGCAACGCCAGTAGAGTGTCCCGATATGCCATATTGAGACAGGGCATCATCTTTCATACTGACACGGCCACCAAACTCCTGATGAGTGGTTCGGACAGCTCCACCGTCCCATATTCCTAGAACCACCGGACTGCCCGTCAGATTATAGCCGTTTGTTCCCGCAGGCCACACTTCGTCTGTCGAGATGGTGTCGGCAGATACAATGTTTTCCGTCAGGTTGTATTGTGGGAATCCTTGGTCGTCAAAGTAGTCCAACGCCTTTACTCCACCCTTGGGGAGTTCTTGCCTTACATCCATGCGATACTGTTGTGCGCGCTGATAGGCATCCGCTCGCCTGCGAATGCTCTTCTCCTTCATCTTTTCCGAAAAGGAGCGCAGTTCAACATCGGCTTTCTCTTTCCGTGCTACAGGAGAAAGATCCCTGCGTTCGCGGTCTGGTTTGGCCTCTTTCAAATCGAGATTATCCGCCGGAATGGTCACATCTTGAGAAGTGGAATCCGCGAGCGGTTCGGCGTTCAAGTAACGCTGATATTGCTCATTCGAAATGAGGCCACCATCCAGCATGTGGCGATATAAATCTGCGCCGATCTTGGAATTCAAAGGGGCAGCGCTATCTTGTGCGCCAACGCGTGTGAGTGCCAATGCCCCAATAAAAATAACAGCTATGATCTTTTTCGTTGCTGTATTCATTTTCTCCTCCACCTTTATGCGTTTACCACGGTGAAAAGTGTAATAATTCGGACGATGTCTAGCAAGCGCAATACG
>CAYXPO010000587.1:0-3567 GCA_964466925.1 uncultured Nitrospirales bacterium | reverse complement strand
GATTTGCCCACATTAGACCGCCCCAGAAAAGCGATTTCCGGGCGGCGGTCCTTGGGGAAGTCCGCCGCATTTAACGTGCTTTTGAGGAATTTTGCGTACTGTATTTTCATAATAACAGATACAAAATGACTAAAAACGATGTATAATGCTATTTCCCGGGGAATGCGATGGCAAGTACCTCGGCCAAGGATTCTACGAGGGTGAATTCAATATCTTTGCGTACTTCTTCGGGGATGTCCGGGAAATCTTTCTCATTTTCCTTGGGAAGAATAATTTGGCGAATGCCGGCCCGGTGCGCTGCGAGGACTTTTTCTTTGATGCCGCCGACGGGAAGAACACGTCCCCGGAGGGTGATTTCGCCGGTCATGGACAAGGCTCCCTTGGGGGCGGTGTTGGTGAGGGCGGAAAGCATGGAGGTAACGAGCGCGACGCCTGCGGAAGGCCCATCCTTCGGGATGGCGCCTTCGGGAACATGGACATGGATGTCGGTGTTTTTGTAGAAATCGGCCGGGATGCCCAATTCGGCGGCGTTGGCGCGAAGGTAGGTGTAGCCCGCCGAGGCGGATTCCTTCATGACATCGCCCAGTTGCCCGGTAAGGGTCACTTTTCCTTTGCCTTTCATGATGCTGGTCTCGATAGTGAGAATGTCCCCGCCGGCTTGGGTCCAGGCCATGCCAATGGCGACGCCGGCCTGCGGCTGGACTTCGGCGCGGAGGGCGCTGTAGGGGGGCGGTCCGAGCAAGTCTATAACCCGCGCGGCATCCACGGTCCAGCGTTCGGCAACCTCATTCGCCACTACTTTCCGGGCCACCTTGCGGAAGATGTTGGCGATTTGCCGTTCGAGTTCGCGCACCCCCGCCTCACGGGTGTACCGTTGCATCAATGTGTCCATGGCCGCGTCCGTAATATCCACATGCTCGGGCTTTAGACCGCATTGTTCCATTTGCCGGGGGATCAGGAAAAGGCGGGCAATCTGTTCCTTCTCGTGAATCGTATAGCCGGGCAGGCGCACGATTTCCATGCGGTCATGGAGCGCATAGGGAATGTCGAATTCACTGTTCGCGGTACAGATGAAAAACACTTCGGAGAGATCAAACTCGACCTCGAGGTAGTGGTCGCTGAACATTTTGTTTTGCGCGGGATCAAGGACTTCCAGGAGGGCGGAGGAGGGGTCGCCGCGAAAGTCCACGGCCATTTTGTCCACTTCGTCCAGCATGAATACCGGATTCTTCACTTTGACCTTTTTCATGCTCTGGATGATGCGTCCGGGCAGTGCGCCGATATAGGTGCGGCGGTGCCCCCGAATTTCCGCTTCATCGCGCACGCCACCCAAGGACACCCGGACGAATTCGCGCTGCATGGCGCGGGCGATGGATTGGCCGAGGGAGGTTTTGCCCACGCCTGGGGGGCCTACCAGGCAAAGAATGGGGCCTTTGACGGCAGGGCTCAATTTGCGAACGGCCAGGAATTCGAGGATGCGTTCCTTGACCTTGTCCAGGCCGAAATGGTCTTCATCGAGCACTTTCTGGGCGATATCGAGGTCCAGCGCGTCCTCGGTGCGCTTGTCCCAGGGCATGTCGCACAGCCATTCGAGATAACTTCGGATCACCGCACTTTCCGGGCTCATCGAGGGCATGCGCTCGTACCGCACATATTCGCGGTCGGCTTTTTCCTTGACTTCGGGGGGCATGTTGGCTTTATCAATCAAGGCGCGCATTTCGCCAAATTCATTGCCCATGCCGTCTTCCCGCCCGCCCAGTTCCTGTTGAATGGCGCGCAGTTGCTCGTGCAGGTAGTGATCGCGCTGCCCGCGTTCCATCTGCTCGCGCACCCGCTCCCGCACGTTGTTTTCGATGCGCAGCAGGTCATTCTCGCGCATCAGCAGCGAACAGATGCGTTCGAGACGCTTGCCCAAGTCCAGGGTTTCCAGCAATTCCTGGCGCTCCTCGACGCGGACCGGCAGATACGCGCACAAGGTGTCCGCCATGGCGTCCGGATCGGTCATGGCCTGGATGGTCGAGAGGATTTCCGGGGCCACGCGCTGGCTCTGCTTGGTGTATTCCTCGAACTGGCTCAGGGCGGCGCGCATGAGGCCTTCGAGTTCGGCCTCCGGGGCAATCTCCGATTCGATCTGGCGCACCCGGGCTTCACCCATTTCCGGGCCAAATATGAATTCGGCGACTTGGCCCCGTCCCAGCCCTTCGATGACGATTTTCATGGTGCCGTCGGGCATGCGCAAGGTTTGGTGCACCTTTGCGCCCACTCCGACCGTATACATGTTTTCCGGTTTGGGTTCTTCCACGTTCGCGTCGCGCTGCGTGCAGAGAAACAGGGGATTGTCTTCGGCGAGGCTTTCCTCGATGGCATTGAGCGAGGCAGGGCGGCCCACCAGCAGGGGCACAATCATCCTGGGGAAGACCACCACGTCTTTCAGGGGCAACAAGGGCAAACGAAAGGTGCGCTCTTTTTTTTCGCGCGGTTTTCGGGGCATGCAAACTCTCCGGTTACTGATCAGGGAAACGTATAAAAGGACATTCCGCCACCGGCGGCCTGTAGGTCCAAGGATGGGACATAGTATACCCTATCGGGAAGGGAAGAGAAAAGCGCCGGGGTTACGCGGAGGCGGATTTTTGCGACAAATCGATGGACCGCACGTTGGCTTCATGCTCGTAGACCAGCAGCGGCTCTTCCTGCTTGAGGATGACGCCGGGGGTAATCACGCATTCCTTCACGTCCTTGCGCGAGGGAATGTCGAACATGACGCCCAGCATGACTTCTTCGAGGATGCTGCGCAGGCCGCGCGCGCCGGTGTCGAGCTGGATGGCGCGGTTTGCAATGGCCGCAATAGTTTCCTCCGGGAACCGCAGGGTGACGTTTTCCAACTGGAACAGTTTTTCATATTGGCGGGTGAGGGCGTTTTTCGGCTCGACCAAGATGCGGCTCAAGTCCTCGTCGGTCAATTCATGCAATGTAGCGACGATGGGCAGGCGTCCGCAGAATTCGGGAATCATGCCGAATTTAATCAGGTCTTCCGGGCGGATTTGCATCAGCAATTCGCCGATTTTGCGGTGCTTTTTCGATTTAATCTCCGCGTTGAAGCCAATCACGTTGGAGCCCAGGCGTTTCTCGATGGTCTTTTCAAGGCCGTTAAAGGCCCCGCCGCAAATAAAGAGAATGTTGCGGGTATCCACCTGGATACATTCCTGCTGCGGATGCTTGCGCCCGCCCTGCGGCGGAACATTGGCCACCGTGCCTTCCAGAATCTTCAGCAGGGCTTGCTGCACGCCTTCGCCGGACACGTCGCGGGTAATCGAGGGGCTGTCGCTCTTGCGGGACAATTTGTCCACTTCGTCTATATAGACAATGCCCATCTCCGCGCGGCCCTGGTCGAAATCGGCGGCCTGCAACAACTTCAAGATGACGTTTTCGACGTCATCGCCGACATATCCGGCTTCAGTGAGGGTGGTGGCATCCACCACGGCAAAGGGAACGTCCAGCATGCGCGCCAGCGTTTCGGCCAACAGGGTTTTTCCGCAGCCCGAGGGGCCAATCAGCAGAACGTTCGAT
>CAYXPO010000586.1:0-3574 GCA_964466925.1 uncultured Nitrospirales bacterium | reverse complement strand
GGTTCGACCCCATTCGGGGTCGTTGATCTAGCGTGAGGGGCGGCATTTCCGGGGGTCTCGGGGACTCGGCCCACGGCTTCATATACCCCCCCTGCGGGGTGGGAAGATTGACGGCCCAGATACCGTTTCCGTGAGTCTCAAAGGCAAGATGCGGAGTGCGGAACACAGTAGAAAGATTCAACGCAGAGACGCCAAACACGCGGAGATGTCGCGAAGAAAAGATGAAAAAGAGCCATTTATGACGAAGAGAACAGGGCTTACACGGATATTTTATCGCACTGCTGTCCTAAAGGGGCGAGTCTTTGTCTGCTGAAGGGCTTATCATAGGGGTATTTCCTTCCAGAATCGAGTATTTGGGTTGATGTTTGTCATTTTTCTATCGAGTGGTTTTTCGGCTGTCCCAATTGTGTTAAGGCCAATTCAAGTTGTCCGGGCAAAGGTAGAAGAGGAGGGGTGTTGAACGGATCGTCGAGCCAGTCGCGCAAGCTGCGGGGGATGGGGGCATTTACATTGGGCGTTGGCGCCGGTGCGCCGGTGATCTCGTCGGACAGGATGTTGCGGTGGCGGGGCACGGGGCGGCGCTCAATGACCTCGTAGCGGGCATTGTCTTTCATGCATGTGACGAAGAAGACCCCCTGAGCGATCCATGCGGCGACTGCTGGTAGTGGTTGTACGCGCGGTCCATGACGATGATGGAACCCGCGGCCAAGCACAGCAGGTGCAGAATCTTGGCGTCGTGGCATCGAGCTTCGGTGATCAGTACAAAGGAGGGCATGTAGTCATCGTGGTCCAACAGGACGTGCGCTTTGACACCGCCCTTGGCGCGCCGAAACGTCGCCCAGGAAAACAGGCTCAGGCACAGGGGCACCGTCGTCGAATCCAACGACAGTTGACAGAAAAGCATGGCGGTGAATTGCGTCCAGCAGGTGAAGCCCTTCGCGTTGCGTTCGGCGTCATGCTTGGCGACCAGCTTGGCGAATTCATTGCGTGGAACCTGGTGAAGCAGTTGACTGAAGAGACTGGCTGTCCGTATCATTTCTTTGTCTTCCGAGTGAGTGTGATGAACCATGTTTTGATGAATGATTCTTTCACGCCACCGGAGGACTCTGTCAAGCTAACTTTCCGGGCGGCTATTTAGGACAAGAGTGATATGTGAATATGCATTAAAGCGACGCGCCCGGGAGATAGAACCTGCTATGTACATGTCTTCAGGTTTGTGCCCAAAGTTTCCCATATGTATATCAGAACCACCGTTCAAGGTATTCCGCCAAGGGGCCGGGATAGGTGATGCGTTGGATGTTCATCCAGGTCAACTGGTCGCCGACGGCATAATAAATATGGGATTTCCCGCCGAATTCGACAACGTCAACGTCGGACGCGTTGATGCCCTCCTTGATGTCTTCCACGGTGAGGATGGGATTGCGCATGCTCAGTTCCCAGGAGACGAGGTTGGTGGACCGGGCGATGTACTCCTCGAAGAACCAGCGCGGGGTGCGGTGTTCGAGGTACATGAGGTAATACTGGCCATTGGCATACCGGATGCAGGGACAGGCCGTGTAGCGGTCCGTGCCGAAGATGGCGTCGGAGCGTTTGGTCCAGGTATCCAGGTCTGTTGATTCCGCGAATTTAATGGTGAACGCGGGATAGGCGGGGTCGTTGGTTTCATACGCCATGACAAAACCATTGGGTCCCTCGCACACGGAACTGTTGAAAAGGTGCTCTTTTTCATCTTGCCGGATGACCACCTTGTGCTCCCACGATTTCAGATCAACCGACTTGAACAAGGTGACATCGTTCCAGTTGTTGTCTTCAAAGCGCGCGGCAAAGGCGTACAAGGTGTTGTCGTGAACGAAGGCGCAGGCGAGGCTGTACCCCTCGGCGAACCGGGCGAGTTCCGCGCCGTTGTCCCCGTCGTGCAGAACAAGATAATAGTCTTTTGCAGTGCCCCCGCTCGCGGGCCGGACGCATTCCATCAGACAGGGCCTCCCCTGCCAGATCACCGGACTCACCTCGCACATGTCGCGCTTCACAAGCGTTTTCTCTTCCATTTTCGGCCGTGGATTTTCAGGTATGGGCGGCATCAGGTCCTGAAACACATCCACGGGCCAGGAACCCAGCCGGTGGATGCCCTTGGGCACCTCCTGCTGGAATTGCACATACGCAAGCACCGACCCCTTCGCCGAATACCCGATTTCATTCGCCGTTTCCTTGTTCACCCGCACGCCAAACACTTTGTACCCCATCAGCGTGGTGTCTTCCAGGTCCACATGCAGATACTTGCCCTGTTCCACGCTCTGAATGATGCCGTCCGTGGGCGTGCCCGCCGGTTGCGAGAAATTCAAGGTGATCAACTTGCACCGGTTGACGTTGATGCGCATGTATGTGTGGAACCCAAAATTGCCCCCCTTGAGTGAACACTGCGGACTCGTCATCACGCAGTCCTCGAAATAAACATCCGGACGGTCCGGCATCTCCTTGTTCTCGATGCGGACATACGCCGCCGCGGTGTCGCCCCACCAGTCGAGCGCCCACAAATGACAGCGCCGGAACACAATCGGCTCCTCCGTGCGCGACAGGCAACTCCCCACCCCGCCCCCGAACGCCCGCCCGATGCCCACGCAATCCTCCACCACCACCGTGAACGGCTCGATGTTGTCCGTGCAATCCCAGAAAAGCCCCGCATCCGCGCCCGTCGAGTAGATTCGGCTGAGCCGCCACCGGTCCCAGCCAATTGATGAAAACGTGGCATCGGTATGTTCCTTCGACCATCCCTGCTTATACGCCTTGATCGTGGACCACCAATCGTAACTCTTAAACCCCTTCTCCGCGTCGCCCGAATCAATCACGACCCAGCCTTTTGTTCCCGAACCCAGGCTGCCATCATAATCGCCGATGAGTTCGTTATACGCCCCCGCCGCGCCCTTATGCGCCGGGAAAAGATTCGCTTCCATATACGTATCCGGACGCACCACAATCCGGTGCTTCCCCTGATCATCCGGCACCGCGTTCAGCGCCCCCTGAATCGTCGTATACGCCTTCGCCCACGACGACCCATCCGAATTGTCCCCCAGTTTCGATACATGGATCGTGGAACCGGAATCCCCTTGTGCGGACAACGAAGCCAGAATAATCAAACAAACCGATACCGTGGTCATGAACGCTCTTCCTTCCGTAGTGGTGCTCGCGCACACAGATTTCTCTGAGAATACCAAGGTCTCACGGAGAAAAGCTATCCTCAAGCGGCGCCGGGACAGAAGGTGTCTTCGGAGTCCTCACAGGAGTGATATCCGCCCATATTGAAGAACTGGATGATGCGGAGGAGTTCGGAAAGGTTGATGGCCCAATCCTGGGGGTGGTAGTCGCCGTTGTGCGGGGCGCATGACGTGTCGCCGCCGGGGCCGGTGGCGTATCCGTCTTCGGTGCCGGTTTCACAGTGGAATCCGCCGGTGTTAAAGAATTGGATGACACGGAGGAGTTCGGAGAGGCTGATGATATAATCGGCGTTTTGGTCGGCGGTATGGTTGGGGGGGATGCAGGACCTGTCCACAATCACGGTGCGGGAGACGTGGAGGGC
>CAYXPO010000585.1:0-3579 GCA_964466925.1 uncultured Nitrospirales bacterium | reverse complement strand
CGCTCACCTGATACGCACGATACAGATGCCCCAATTCGTCATTTACCTCAAAGGGCGGGGTGACCACAATAAAGGCCAGCCCAAAAACCAGGCCGCACACCACCAGTACCCGTTCGGGCGATACGAAACGACGCTCCGAACGCGGCTTCAAATCATATTGTGGCATGTCTTCGCTGTTCACGATGAACCCTTTTATGTAAAATTCCCTGCCAGTTGAAAATACCCTGCTTCCGAAAAAACCTGGACAGTGGCTTTACCCGGAAACGAATGATGGATCGTATTTTCCGTTCAGACGGACACCATTTTAGAGTATATCAAGAATCGTCAAGGTTTTTTGAATACGATATCCCCTTTGCCTATGATCCCCATGCGGCTGATTTGAACTGGAAAGGATGGCAATCAATTCCATGCGCCGGAAAGTATTCATTATAATCCGCATTCTCGTTTTGGCCTATTTGGGCGCCGCCGTCCTTTTATTTACCGTGCAGCGGAAGTTGATCTTTCCCGTGTCACACGAAATAACCCGAGTCCCCTCTGATACTCCGTATGACATTCCATTCGAGGATGTTTTGCTTCCCGTGGAACGCGGTTTTGTGACCAATGCATGGTTTGCCCCTGCGGCGAACGCAAAATGCACCATTCTGTTCTGTCATGGAAACGGGGGCACGCTGTCCGATTGGCTGGACGTGCTTCGGATGTATCACATAATGAACTTTAATGTTTTGCTCTTCGATTACGGCGGTTATGGGAAAAGCACCGGTTCTCCTTCCGCAGAACGTTTATATGAAGATGCCCGCGCGGCGTGGAAATATCTCACCGAAACAAAAGGCATCCCCGCGAAAAAAATCATCCTCATCGGGCATTCCATAGGAGGCGGCGTTGCCAGCCAACTCGCCTCGGAAATAAAGCCCGCCGGATTAGTGCTGCAAAGCACCTTCACCTCGCTCACGGATGTGTGCCAGGAAAAACTGCCCATGTTTCCGGTCAGGTTTCTCCTGAGAGACCGGTTTGAAACATTAAAAAAACTCCCCCGCATCGCCTGCCCTCTGCTCGTTATGCACAGCAAAAAAGACACCCTGATCCATTTCAAATTCGGAATACGCCTGTTTGACGCCGCAAATCCGCCCAAACAATTTGTCGAACTTCGGGGAGATCATAATGAGGGCATGTTCGCTTCCGGGAATCTCTACACGGAGGCCATCATCAATTTTGCGGAAGCGGCTATACCCTGAATTCTTCGTGGCTCAGGGGGATCTACTGCAACCGCAAGGATGGAAGACCTTTTGGCGTTATCAGGAAATATGCGCGGCATACTCCGAATGAAAGAACCGTTCCCAAAAACTATAGCGTTTTGATGGATTCCCGCAAACACTTGGCAATAAACGCATTCAGGGAGTCTCCGGCAAGTTCCGCGGCAAGTGCAAGTTCACGGTGCAGATTGGGGTCCAATCGCAGACGGAATTCGCCGGAATAGGGTTTTCCAGGTTTAACGCCACGTGATTTACAGAAATCCAGATATGTGTCCACGGAAACATAAAACTCTTTCTCAAGTTCCTTAACAGTGGCGCCTTCAAAGGTAACTACATCTTTTATGCCAAGCACCCGCCCATGAAATGTCTTCACGGTGTCGTCATAGTCAACCTTTGCCGTATATCCTTTATAATGCATCATGGTTCAATCCTCGCATTTTTAAGAAAGAGCCGAACGGATTCCACCATCCCTTTACCAGCGATCCGGTTGGGATGGGGGCGATGAAAAACAGCAGTCACACCATTGAGCACAACACATATTCTGGAGCCACGCCCTTCAAACACTTCAGCGCCTAATGCGCGAAACAACGATTCGATAGCCACCCACCGGACATCCGCCCTTGTGGGAATCTTAAAAATAGCCTCCAGCGTCTTATGTTGTTGCGTGTTCATTGTCAATCTAATGGTACCAAAATATGGTACCACTGTCAAGATCGAGCCATTGCTATTCCGTATAAATTGAGGTGAAATTACAGTGATAATACCGCGCCGCGCGCTTCGGCGTCTTTTCGCACTTCGTTAAAATCCAAACATTGAAGGGTGGTGTTTTGCGCCGCCATCTTCGCCGCCGCGATGCCTGCGGCCTGTCCCAACATCGAACACGTGGTCATCACCCGCGCCGAGGACAGCGCCTGTTGGTCCGCCGAAAGACAGCGTCCGGCCACCAACAGGTTTTTAGCCCCCTTGGGAATCAGGCATCGAAACGGGATGTGATAGGGCGGCACCTTCCGTTCTTCCGGCGGCAGAATATATGTGCGTTTGTCATCATCGGGTTTGTGGCCGTCCAGATAAAACACCCCGCGGGCAATCGCGTCATCAAAGGCCCGTCCGGCCCGCAAATCCTCCACCGTGAGCACATAGTTTCCAACCGTCCGGCGTCCTTCGCGAATTCCGATGCGCGATGCGGCATGATCCAGAATCCAGGGTTTCTTTTCTTCCCGTTGGTAATAGTCCAGCACCTCCATCATCCTGCGTCTTCCACGAATCTCCGCTGCCGTCAACGATTCCGTATCCGTGGAGTCAAACCTAGGAATCTTAATCTTTAGGGCCGTGCTGCCGGGTCCATTTGACCAGAGACTGGTCATGGGAAGGTCATCTTTCGTTTTTAAGGATTCAAACCAGCCCTCTGGAACTTGTGCACGGGCTTCCTGTTCAGCGACATGCCGGACAGTAAACATCATGGACATGGGAAGCTGAAGTCCGTCTTCCGGGCGGCCTTTAACCGTTTCAAACCCTGCCGCATGCACTACTTGGGCCTCGCCCGTGGCATCAATATAGTGTTTGGCGCGCAATGCCTCCGGGCCGGATGGGCCACATACCATGCATTCCGTGATTTCACCCTCCCGCACGCACGCATCCACAAATTGCGTGTGCAAAATCAGTTTGACACCCCTTTTGAGCAATAGCTCCTGTAATATCACCGCCAGAATTTCCGGATCAAACACACGCGATTCTTTCTCGATATAGGGTTTATACGGCGCGATGGCGCCAAATTCATCCAAACCGTGTACGATGGCATCAAATACTTCTCCCTGCCCCGCCGTCTCGCCGCAAAACGCCCCCACTCCGCCCACCGTCGCATTCCCGCCCGTGATCCCGAAACGTTCCACCAGCATAACCTTGGCCCCGGAGTGCGCCGCCGCCAGTGCCGCGCACACTCCAGCCATGCCACCCCCAATCACAGCCACATCACAGGTGTACCGCACCGGAATACCGCGCTGCCATGTTATTTTACCCGAGGAGGACAAAGAAACTTCATCCTGACCCCCTGCGGAAGAGGTCAGTCCAACCCCTGCCGCGCTCCAAAAAGAGTATTTGAGAAACTTCCGCCGCGTGGACATAGCGCATCCTTTGGTTTTTATTTCATTTCAAGCGCCGTTTGGAACGGCCTTATGAGTTCAAGACTTTGTTGTTTGCCGAGACTGCAGACCGGAGGCATCCAATCAAACTGTGACAGGCGTTGCACAATGGGTTCCACCATCAACGAATTTTCAGTAGCTTCCAGGAGCGGCTCCAATGTTTGCCGGGACAATACGTCCACTTTCCACCA
>CAYXPO010000584.1:1104-3589 GCA_964466925.1 uncultured Nitrospirales bacterium | reverse complement strand
CAGGCGCGGTACAATTCCGCCGCCGTATACCAATCCCCCTGAAAAACACCCAATAGCGTTCCATACGGAACGGACCACTCCATTTGCCCCTGTGCGAAGCCTGCGGGGTAGTGAATCGCCTCCATGTTCACCGAACCATCCGAGGCACCCCAGTAATTCAAGGATTTAAAAAATGACGCCGTGTCGTCGAAGGCGGTATACAGCCCGGAGCCTTCACGCGCATAATACGCCGTACACTGCATCGAGAGCATGCCCGGATAACTCCAGCCCACCCGCCGGCCTTCTCCTGCACACAGCATCGCGCGCGGATTGGCCGCCAACAGCCCGGTCCACTCCGGCACGGCCAGATATTCATTGTCCTGCCAGGCAATATTTTGCAAACGCGGGAAATGGACTTTCTTAATGGCAAGGTCCGCGGGTTTATGGATTTTCAAGGTCCAGCGGCCAGTGGGGGACATGGGTTCCAGTGTTACCGTGACTTCCACATTCATCTCCGGCATCGTTGCAAACCCGGACCACGATAAACGAGCAACACCTTCCGCTTCTTTACGAAGAACACATGTTGTTGCGGAAGCCGGATTGATTGTCACGGATTGCCCGTTATTCATTGCCTCCAGGTTCCACAACCCATCCGTGCCGCTCACCCCTCCGGCGTGATTGTGGTTCAGTTTCAGATCGGTAAATTCCAGCAACTTGCCGGAGGGCGTATCGAATGCTATTCGGAGCGTGTCATTGTTCAGAATCACCGGTGTTTCTGTTTTCGCCAACATGGTGACCGGGAGTCCGATAAAGAACAAAACCAGAAGGAGTATTGGAGATACGGATCGGTTGCGGCGCATGGCATTTTTTCTCCTATTGGGGCTTTATTGAATATTGTCAAACGAAAGCGGGAGAAAATACAAAATATGGACAACAAAGAGATGGGGATAAAATTAGTAAACTCATTCTTTTTACATTATCGGACCGTGATAAATTTCCGGAGGGCGTCAATTTTTTTCTCGCCGATGCCGGAAACGTTGTTAAGATCGTCCACGCTGGTGAAGGGAGCCTCTTTCCGGTATTCAATGATTTTATCGGCGGTTTTCGGGCCGATGCCCGGCAGGGTATCCAATTCTTCCCGGGTGGCAGTGTTGAGGTCAATCAGGCCATCGCCGCCTTTCCCGGAGGAGGGGGAAACCGGTTCTGCCGTGGCGGGCGTGACAGTTTCCGGAGTCCCCACGGTATCCGGCGCGGATTGCGCGGCACGCCAGCCTGAACGCGTGTAACAGGGGGGATTCACGTCGGCGGCGGTGACCGCTTTGCGCAATATCAAGGAACCCTGTGCGGATTCACGTTTGGGTTCGCCGGGGATGGTGAGCGTGGTTCCATCCACCAGTTTCGCGGCAATATTGATGTCGCTCATATCCGCGAAACCGGTGACGCCGCGTGCTTTGGTGATCAGTTCCTGCACCCGGCTGTCCGCGGGCATGCGGTAAAATCCAGGCGCATTGACTTCCCCCGCAATGGCCACCGCAATCTCAGGCGCCGTGGGCGGGGGAGCCTGTTCTGTGTCCATAAGCCTTTCCGGGATTGGGGATTCCATTTCAACAGGCGGAGAAACAGTTTCTCCATCACCGGAACTCCCTGAAGCCTTTGAAGCAGATTCCCCTTCTGAAATGGTCATATCCGTGGGCAGTGCGTGCCGCGGGGATGGGGCCGGGGGGCTTATTTTTACAAATTGAATGCCGCCCAACGCCAGAATGGCCAGCAGGAGCAACCCCGCCACGAACGTCACAACGCGCCAATCCATACCCTTCATGTCCATGCTGAAACCCCTTGTCTACCGTGCCTTACTGTATCGGATGACGCCGGTGGATTCAAGCCAAGCCGTTTTGCTTGTCTTGATCAAAGCGGGGGGTCTTGAGTTGGAACAGCAGCAGCCAGACCAGCAGCCGAAGCAGGAGGGAAACCACGAACAGCACATGAAAGGGAATGTATTCTTTGCCCCAAAAGGTCCACTGATGGCCCGCATAGGCCGACAGGAACCATCCGCCCACGAACGCCCCCATGCCCCCGCTCAGATTGCTCACACAGCCCGTCACGGCGATATACATGGTGCGGTGTTCGGGAGGCGGGACGCGCGTCATCATTTTGATGCCCGCATTGACGGCGGCCGCCGAGCCTCCGCCGCCCAGGAGAAAGCAAATGCCCAGCCAGAACAGGGCGGTGCCGGGGGTGGCGATCACCCAGAATCCGGGCAGAATGGCCCAGATGAAATGAGAAAGGATCAACACCGGCTTCACGCCCAAGCGGTCAATCAACATTCCCATCCGGGCGGAAGTAAGCATCGTGCTCGCCAAGGGGATGGCCATCAAGACAACCGATCCGCCCAGGAAATTATCCCGGATGTGCAAATCCTCCACGAAGAAAACCGTGCATACACTGGCCGAAAGCAACACGGTGAAATTCCACAAGGTGCTGAAGATCAGCCAGGGTTGAAATTGAC
>CAYXPO010000584.1:0-1094 GCA_964466925.1 uncultured Nitrospirales bacterium | reverse complement strand
TCACATGCGCCCACAGACTTTCCTCCAGGTTGTGTTCCACGGGAGGTTCCGGGATACGCCGGTGCAGGATGAGGTCCAGCATGCCCAAGAGCAGCCCCACCGCGAAAATCAAGGCCAGCGCGCGGACTTTTCCGTTCTCCGGCACCGTGTCCAGCAGGAAACTCGCCGGGATCACAAACGAAAGGGTGGTCAGGGCCAGCCAGGCGTCCCGGCGCCCCATGAAACTCCCATGGACTTTTTCAGGGATGATATCCGTGAGCCAGCTAAGCCATGGGGGGGTGGCGGCCGCCGCGAAAATACTGGCCAGCGACATCAAAACGACAAACGCAAACGCGGCCTCGAAGCGCTCGCCCCATCCGAAATACACCACGGCGGCGGCGAAACCCGCTCCACGAATGAGGCGGTTGCTCATTTCGGAAACATACCAGATGACACGGCGGTAACCATGGCGAGCGGCGGTATAGGCGGAAAAAATCTGTATGGTGATGGCAAAGCAGGTGATGGCCGTCAACACCCCCCATTGGAATATGGTGACGCCAATCGCGTCGCCAAACGCCACCAGAAACATCCCGGTGGTGAGATTGAAGTAGGTGCTGCCCATGGCCCCGGTGAGGATATGCCGCCGCATGATCCATGGCAGTTTTTCCGGCGTGACTTCCTGATAATGAAAGTCATCGCGCCATGGGAAAAGGGTAATTTTTCGCTTCTTCTGGTGCATCCGGGTTAACGAAGGGAAAGTAAAGAGCCTGCGTAATCTTATGCGATCACACAGGCTCCATTCAAACGCGGTTGATTGTTAGAACTTCAGCACGGCCATCCAGAAGATATACCCGGCATCATTGGCATCGGAACCCCCGTTAAAGTCCGTCCCGTTGCCTTGAATATAAGCGCCGCGCGAGAGGCCTTCACCCACAAAGAGGTAGCTGCCGTAGAGCATGAACCACAGGTCTTTTGTGTAGTTGTAACGTACCCAGGATGCCAGTTCCCAACCGATGTCAGCGCTTCCGCTGTCCGTCCAGAAACTCAGGAAGGGCGCTATCGGCACCCGGCGGCCAAACACCTCGCCCGAAACCGGCTGCGCGAACGGCGCGAAC
>CAYXPO010000583.1:0-3594 GCA_964466925.1 uncultured Nitrospirales bacterium | reverse complement strand
TTTCTTTTTTGAATCTGTTTGGGAACCAGCCTGTTGAGGTCCCACATGGTAATGAAAACACAGGACACGAGGCAAACCCGCGCCGAAACCTATCACGGCGGATACTGTATTAGAGGCATTTGCGAAATCGCCCTTCGCTGTATTGTCTTGTCTAAAAAATGCCGGCAATTTGTTCAGTGAACTATGTTTTCTTAAGTAAAAAAAGCGTTTTCGCAATTGCCTGTATTATTTCCATTGCTTTTGTTTGTCTTCATTTTATACACTATGCCACAATACGCAGTGAGCGATGGTGAAGGGGTGTCTTTGGCTGAAGTGAGAGGAGAGAGTGCATGTCGGGCTGGACATTCATGAAGGAAGTATTCAAAGCCAACCGGACCACCGGCGCTTTTGCGCCGAGCGGTCCCAAACTGGCCGAGGCCATCACGGATATGGCCAATCTAAAAGGCGCAAAGGTCGTGGTGGAGTACGGCCCGGGCACGGGGGTCTTTACGGAAGTGATTGCAAGAAAGAAAGACCCGGACGCCTATTTCATCGCGATGGAGGTCAATCCGGAGTTTGTCAAAGCCACACGGGAGCGCTGTCCGGGTGTGAAAGTTTATGAGGATTCCGCGCAGAACACCGTCAAATACCTTAAAGAAGCGGGCCACGACCATTGCGACGTGATTATCTCAGGGCTTCCCTGGACACGTTTCCCGGAATCCTTGCAGGATGAAATTCTCGATGCAACGTATAACGTGCTGCGTCCCGGCGGTCGTTTTGTGACCTTTTCCTATGCGTTCAGCCCGGGGGTGCCCTCCGGGGGACGCTTCTTCAAAGGCAAGCTGCCCAAACGCTTTCCCAAACTGACCGTGCGCGGTCCGGTTTGGTTGAATATACCCCCCTGTCTGGTATGGATATCCGAGAAATAACAACAGGTCAAGAACGTCGCCCTTCACCCAAGGGCCATTAACCTAGGAGTATCTCCCATGAAATCAGCATTGGTCGTCTGGGGCGGATGGGACGGGCACAAACCCAAGGAATGTGTGGACCGCTTTGTTCCCTTTCTCCAGCAGGAGGGATACGAGGTGGAGGTCGCCAATACACTGTCCGCACTGGAAGACGATCGAAAATTAGCCGCCCTGAACCTGATTGTCCCCTGCTGGACCATGGACGCGCTTAACGGCGAACAGGAAAAATCGTTGCTGAACGCGGTACGCGGCGGCGTGGGGATTGCCGGCTGGCATGGCGGCATGGGCGACGCCTTTCGGAATCATCCCGAGTACCAGTTCATGGTGGGCGGGCAGTTTGTGAGCCATCCCGGCGGCGGCATCCATTACACGGTGAACATCATTAAAAAAGACGACCCCATCGTGGCCGGCCTGAATGATTTCAGCCTGGATTCCGAATGTTATTACATGCACGTGGACCCCTCGAATGACGTGCTGGCCACCACCACCTTCACCGGCGAACATGTCCCCTGGATTGACGGCTGCGTCATGCCGGTGGTCTGGAAACGCCGGTACGGCGCGGGCCGGGTCTTCTACGCCTCCTTCGGCCACCAGCCCGAAGATTTTGACGTGCCCGAATGCACCACCATCATGCAGCGCGGGATGCTTTGGGCAAGCAAGTAGCGATCAGCTATCAGCCGTCAGCAATCAGCAAGAAGACAAAAGGAAAACGATATATGAAACCAGTGAAGGTTGGCGTAATTGGCTGCGGGAACATTTCGGACATTTATTTCAAGATGATGAAGCGGTTTGAGGTGCTGGAGGTGGTGGCGTGCGCGGACTTGATTAAAGCAAAAGCACAGGCCAAGGCGAAGGCGCACGGGCTTCCGAAGGCGTGTGCCGTGAAAGAACTCCTGGCGGATAAATCCATCGAGTTGGTGGTGAATCTGACCGTGCCCAAGGCGCACGCGGAAGTGGACCTGGCCGTCCTGAAGGCCGGGAAACACGTCTACAGCGAAAAACCGCTGGCCCTCACGCGCGCCTCGGGCGAGGAAGTGCTCGACGCCGCGCGGAAGAAGGGGCTGCTGGTGGGGTGTGCGCCGGACACCGTGCTGGGCGCGAATGTGCAAACCGCGCGGAAAATGATTGATGACGGCTGGATTGGCGAACCGGTATCCGCCACGGCGTTTATGCAGTGTCATGGCCATGAAAGCTGGCATCCGGACCCCGAGTTTTACTATGAAGCGGGGGGCGGGCCAATGTTCGACATGGGACCCTATTACCTTACCGCGCTCATCACCCTCATGGGGCCGGTCCATCGTGTGGCCGGCATGACCCGCGTCACCTTCCCGGAACGCATAATCACGAGCCAGCCGAAAAAAGGCAAGGTGGTCCCCGTGGAGGTGCCCACCCATGTGACCGGCCTGATGGAATTCGCCAACGGCGCCATCGGCACAATCATCACCAGTTTTGACGTGTGGGCCCACACGCTCTCCTGCATCGAAATCCATGGACGCACCGGCTCGATGGTTGTGGGGGATCCGAACTCCTTCGGAAACCCGGTGAAAATCCGCCGCATGGGCGCGCAGGAGTTTCAAGAGGTCCCGCAGGCATGCGGGTATGCCGAAAACTCCCGGGGACTGGGCGTGGCGGACATGGCCTATGCCATTCGCTCCGGACGCGCCCACCGGGCAAACGGCGCGCTGGCATTCCACGTACTGGATATCATGCAGGCCTTTCACGAAGCTTCGGATAAAAAAGCGCATGTCACGCTGAAAAGCAATTGCGAACGCCCCGCGCCCATGCCGAATGGTCTCCGCGAAGGCATTCTGGATGAATAGAAGAGTCAATGGTGCAGTAGCAATAGAAGGGAGTTAAGAAACAATGGTTCTTTATTCGGAGACCAAAAAGGGCCGCGTGAGCCTGATATATTTCATTACGGGTGTGGTTGCGGCCCTTGTTTTTATTGGTGTGTCATTTTTTGTTCCCCTGCCAGAGGGTGCGAAAATTTCTAAGAACTACGGTATTGGAACAGTGACAAAAGAAGCTATTGCTGGACAAACCCTCTACCAACAAGATCCAACAACCGCCATCGTTTTTTCATGTGCTGGTGCACCTTTCTCGTTTATCGTTTGTTTTCTGCTGGGTATTTCTTCGATAAAAATCACTCGGGTGACGAAAGATGAAATTGTCAGTATGTCGTTGTTGGGAAAAGTTTTCCCAAAACTTGCCTGGCATTTGCCAACAGTGATGATTGCCGAGGCCACTGTCATGGATTTTGAAATGGTTATGCTGCAATTGAACAAAGACCTGATTCCCAAGAATGCATTGGTGCGCAAGGTTAACGGGCAGATTGTTTCCATCGGGGGGGATGTGCCATTTCGGGTTCGACGCGACATGAGTGAGACTTCAGGGGTGATGATTATACTCGGCGATGGCAAAAGTGTTTTTCTGGGGTCTTCGAGTCCTGAAAAGCTGTGTGCCGCCATTCAGGAGGCTCGCTCAATGAATACAATGACTTCGTGAACATTAGCCCGCATATCTCACCAATCTGCCAACCCTCTTGTCATTGCGAGGCGCCCCGCGCCGAAGCAATCTCGGAGCCATGCACTGTTGATACTATGTTGAGATTGCTTCGGCGCGGGGCGCCTCGCAATGACAAATAAAC
>CAYXPO010000582.1:0-3602 GCA_964466925.1 uncultured Nitrospirales bacterium | reverse complement strand
GATCGAGGCCGGGGGGGATGTCATCATCGAGCATGAGATTGACCAGTGCGTGATTAAGTCCCGCGGGGCCGTCAAGGTGCCGCATGGCCGGATCGTCGGCGGGGTCATCACCGCCCTGGGCGGCATCGAAACCGGACAAGTGGGCAGCGAAGCCTATATCCGCTCCGAACTCACCGCGGGCGAAGACTACACCCTCAAGGCCTTTGTCACCGCCAAGGAGGCCGACCTGGAAGCGCGGCGCCGGTCCCTGGCCAAAATCGCGGAACGCCTCGCCCCCCTGAAAGAACGCAGCAAGTCGCTTCCGCCCAAACTCCGGGAAATGGCCACGGTGCTGTTGAATGAGGCCACCACCATCAACGAAGCCATCCGGCAAATAGACGAAGAACTGGAAAAGGCGCGGGAAGATTCCCGCTCCCGCATGCTCAAGGAAATCATCATTCACAGGGAAATTTTCCCGGACGCGCTCTTCACCCTTCCGCCCTTGAATCTCCCCATCAAAACCAGGGTGACCGGCCCGATCAAAATTGTGATCCGCGACGGCAACATCGGTATGCTGGCCATGCATCAGAAATAACGGCGTTTTGATGTACGGCACATTGTCCGCTTTCAACAACGACGCGAGGCGCTCCATGAAATTCCTCAAACGCAGACCCATCCCGCACGTGACCTTTCTCCAATCCACCATGCTTGTGCTCCTGCGCGTTGTAATCGGGTGGCACTTCCTCTATGAAGGCATCGCCAAACTGATGACCCCCGGCTGGTCCGCCGAAGGCTATCTTCGCGGTTCCCGCTGGATATTCGCCGAAACCTTCTCCCGGCTGGCCTCGGATCCCATCCAGCTTTTCCTGGTCAACCAACTCAACGCGTGGGGCCTCACCCTCATCGGCCTCTGTTTGATCCTCGGGCTCTTCTCCCGCCTGGCCAGCCTCTTGGGCGCGGTCCTGGTGTTCTTCTATTACGCCGCCTATCCTCCGTTGTTCCTCGGAGACTTCGGCACGCTCCGTGAAGGCACCTATCTCATAGTGGACAAAAACCTCGTGGAAATCTTTGCGCTGTGCGTGCTCGTTCTCTTTCCCACCGGACGCTATGCCGGGCTTGACAGCTTCCTCGCACGGCGCAAGAAACCCGCCGCGCCGCCCGCGCCGATACAATCGGGCGGCATCCCCTCCACGGTTTCGCCGCCCCCGTCCGCGCCGGACCGCCGCGTATTTGTTAAAGGCGTTGCCACCCTGCCGTTCATGGTGGCCTTCGGCGCCGCCTTGGTCCGCAAGCGCTCCTTGATCAGCCACGAGGAGAAAGACCTCGTGGACGCCGTGAGCAGCGCCACTGTGAAAACCTTCAATTTCACGTCACTCAAAGATCTGAAAGGCCAGATTCCGCAGGCCGCCATTGGCTCCAAGCAGTTCAGCCGGATGATCCTCGGCGGCAACCTGATCGGCGGTTGGGCACACGCCCGCGACCTGATCTATGTCTCCAAGCTGGTCAAAGCGTATCACCACCGTGACAAGGTGTTTGAAACCTTCATGCTCGCGGAACAATGCGGTATCAATGCCATACTGACCAATCCGGTCCTATGCGGCATCATCAATGAATATTGGCGGCAGGGCCTCGGCAAGATTCAATTCATTTCCGATTGCGGCGGTGACGACGTCCTTGAACGCGTCCGGCTCTCCATTGACAAAGGGGCGTCCGCCTGCTATGTGCAGGGCCAAACCGCTGACCGCCTGATCAAAGAAGGCAAGATTGATCTCATTGCCCAGTCCCTTGATGTTACCCGCGCGGGCGGCTTGCCCGCCGGCATCGGGGGACACGACATCGGCACCCTCCGCGCCTGCACCGAAAAAGGGCTCAAACCCGATTTCTGGATGAAGACCCTGCATCCCAAGACCTACTGGTCGGCGCGGCATCCCGAAGAAAACGACAGCATATTCTGCCGTGAGCCCGAAGAGACCATTGCGTTCATGAACGACCGTCAGGAACCCTGGATTGCCTTCAAAACCCTCGCCGCCGGGGCCATCGAACCGCAAGAGGGATTCCGTTACGCCTTTGAAAACGGCGCCGATTTCCTCTGCGTGGGCATGTACGATTTCCAGATGGTTGACAACACCAACCTCTTCCTCGATCTTCTCAACGGCAACCTCACACGCACCCGCCCCTGGAGCGCATAAATATGGATAACGTGGTTATAATCACGTTTGGAAAAAAAATAAGGGCGTGAACAATGGTTATCAATCGCTTCTTTTCATTGGGATTTCTTGTGGTGTTGGCCGGTCAGACGGTTGCGGCGGAGGCTTCCAACGCGGTTACCATTGAAAATGCGTTGTATAGCGTGGGCTATGATGCCGCCGCCAACACTTTTCAAGTTCAGGCGAAGGCCGGCGATCTGCTGTTCATTCAAGGGGGAAAATGCGCATTGAGCCCGGTGGAGGCCTCGACACTGCCCGCCAACGATCCCCTCTGGGGAGCCGGGAACAGCATTCTGCTCGCGGCCCGGGAAGGAACCGCCACCCTCACGCTTTACGACAACAGTCCGTTTGTGTTCTTCGGAAGCACCACCGTCAACACCGGCGCGGAAGCGGCAAACATCCGGGAATACACGCCGTTCCAGTTTTCCGTGCGGATCAATGCGCCCGCGTCCGCGGTCCGGGTATTGGGGACCGCAGGCCTGAAAAAACCCGAGGAGAATCCGGGCAGTTACACCTTCCTTGGCGTGGGCGGCGGCGAAAATCGCGGAGGGATGGCCCTGGGGTGGCTCACACAAGATCGAGGGAATGGCGTGGTGTTTTCCGAACGGAAAGAAGACGCCGTGCTCCTTCGCGCGCAAATTGACTATGGGCGGCTGGTTATTCCGGCCAAAGGCGAGACGAAGCATGAAACCCTGGTGGCGGGGTATTTTGACGATGTGCGCGCCGGGCTGGAACAGTACGCGGATCACATCGCCAGGCACTACGCCATCAAGCTGCCGCCGATTCCAAGCGGGTATTGCACCTGGTATTCCAATCCTCATGGCGGCGCCAGTGATGAAAAACATCTCCCGGTGCTGGCGGCGTTCGCGCAAAAACACCTGAAACCGTTCGGCCTGGACTTCATTCAAATTGATGATCAGTGGCAGGGCTGGTCCCGGGACCGAAGTGAACTCGACCGCCGCGGCTTCACGGATGAGTATCTGGGCAAACCCGAGGATGAACAAAACAAGCGGTGGTGGTGGGGGCCCAGCGCGGATTTCACGCGCCATCATCCGAACGGCCCCTATCCTTCGGGCATGGCCGCCGCCGCGCAACAACTCGGCATGTTGGGCTTTGTTCCGGGAATATGGTTGATGCCCTTTGCCTGGGATCCGTTGAGCGATACGCTCCTGGACCATCAGGACTATTTTCTCAAACAGGCGGACGGCTCGTTGTATTATGCCAAATGGGCGGGATGGTGCCTAGATGTTTCCAATCCCGCCGCGCACGATTTTCTGCGCGGAGCCCTCCACCGCATCACGCAAGAATGGGGATTCCGCTACCTGAAATTGGACGGCCTGAGGAATGGGACCGGCGCGAATATCCTGAATGTAAATGAAGGTTAAGTGAAAGACGATCTTGGAGAAGCCATTGCCC
>CAYXPO010000581.1:0-3610 GCA_964466925.1 uncultured Nitrospirales bacterium | reverse complement strand
GATGTCTACCAGTACAATGGAAAGGATTTCGGACAGAAACCCGTCTACACCACCTCCATTTCCATGGACGCCCCCGAAGGCCGCGAACAAGTCGCCTATACCATGGAGGACTTCAACGGCGATGGCCGCATGGATGTCGCCTTCGGACAGGCCAGCGACAAACTCGGCATTCTCGTCTCGGAACCGGGCCAACTCGGCGCCTCCAAACCGTGGCTGACTCTCACCCTTCCCGCCTTCGGCATCGCCCGCCCACACGACCTTAACAACAACCCTGCCAAGGACATCGTCCTCTTCCACCCCAGCGGCAAAAACAGCAAGCGCATCGAAATAATTGTCTTTTGATCCGTCCCTGGATTATCCCCCGCCCTTTTTTTGTTATCTCTTGATAAATAGACGAAAATAACACGCTCTATGCATTGGATTCCTGACATAGCCGTTACGTGCTGGAAGGTGCTCGGGCAAATGGCCCCGTACCTGCTCTTCGGGTTTTTGATGGCCGGGGTTTTGTCCGTCTTGATTTCCGCGGAGTGGGTGGGACGGCATCTTGGCGGACGCGGCATCGGCCCCGTGATTAAAGCCGCGTGCCTGGGCGTGCCGCTCCCCTTGTGTTCGTGCAGCGTCATCCCGGTTACGGCCTCCTTCCGCAACCACGGGGCGAGCCGGGGCGCCACCGTGAGTTTCCTGTTGTCCACCCCTCAAACCGGTGTGGACTCGATTATGGCCACCTATGCGCTTTTAGGCCCCATACTGGCCATCTACCGGCCCTTGGTGGCGTTTTTCTCCGGCATTATCGGAGGAATCGTCGCCACGCTCGTGGAACCGGACCCCCAACATGCCGAAGCGGACAAAACCACCACCGCCGAATGCAAGGCGTCCTGTTGCACGAAACGGCCCGGCGAAAACGCCGTCCAACGCGCCTTCCGCTACGGATTCGTCATCCTGCCCCGCGATATTGCAAAAGAACTCATCATTGGCATCGTGATCGCCGGGCTGATGTCGGTCGTGGTATCCGAAAACTACCTCTCGGCGTATCTTGGCGGCGGGCTGTTGGCCATGCTCGTCATGCTGGCCGCCGGCATCCCCATGTACGTCTGCGCCACCGCCTCCATCCCCATCGCACTCGGCTTCATCCACATGGGCGCATCGCCCGGAGCCGCCCTCGTCTTTCTTATTTCCGGTCCCGCCACCAACGCCGCCGCCATTGCCGTCACCTGGAAAATCCTCGGACGCCGCACCACCATCGTCTATCTGCTCACCGTCGCCCTTGGCGCGCTCGTTTCAGGCTATTCCCTCGATATCCTCTTTGCCCTGTTGCCCGCCCATTTTTCCGATTTGGCCCCGCATATGCACGAACACGGCATTTCCTGGTGGGGACATCTCAGCGCGGTGGTCTTGCTAATCGTCTTGGTGTTCAGTGTCCTGCGGAAGAACGTGCCCGCGGAAATGTCCTCCCCTGAACCCGCCCCCGAAGAAGAAACGGTCCTCCTCACTGTGCGCGGGATGACCTGCGCCCATTGCGCGAGCACCGTTCAGCAAACCCTGCAAAACACCCCCGGCGTCCATCATGCCCGCGTTGATCTGGCCCGCGCCCAAGCCCGCATCTCCGGCGAACATCTCGATTCCCAAGCCCTCATCAACGCCCTGCACGCCCTCGGCTACGAAAGTTCCCGGCTCGAACCGTAGGCAGTTCAGTATATGGCGCATCGGATGGGGATGCGTTCCTGGTACATGGTTTCGCCGTCTTTGATGGTGAAGGTCAGGAAGTCGCGGAGGAGGCCGTTTGTAACTTCCGGTTTTACGGCAACATCAACAAAGGTCTTTGGGGGATCATTGCCTGTGCGGACGGAGGCGGAAAGTTTTCCGGAGCCGCATTGGATATCGGTGATTTCGAGGGGCCGGTCTGACGTGATGGCGAGAGTGCCCGCGAACCGGTCCGGCATACTGCTTACACCGTCTTTCGTGAGGACCAATGATTTGGGATAGGCGCGGTCCAGCGCATAGGGCGCGGTGATTTTGCCTTTGGCGGTGCACAGCATCACGGGCATGCGCTTGATGTTGGTGTGAATGGCGAAGCGTTGTTCAAAGGGGCCGGGTGGAACATGGGGGGCTAGGCGGGCGGTGATTCGGTATTCGGGTTGGCCGGGGGTGGTCCATTCGCTTTCGGGTTGTTTCTGAAAGGAGAAAAGGAGCATTTCCGGCTTTGCTTCTTTGGCGTCTCCCGTGTGTTCGGACACGTCGGTGATTTCCACGGGTTCCTTGGAAAGCGATTTCAAGGAGAAGGCAATTTCAGGGGTTTGCCCTTTGGCCACGGTTCCGAAATCGGCTTCCGGCGGTGTAAGGCTGAATTCGGGGTCTATTTTGAGGTGAACGGTGACTTCCAAGGAGGGTTTCTTGGGATCATTGGACATGATGATGAGCGTTTTGTGGGAATCGAAGCCGGGAATTCGGGCGGGATTCGCTTTCACGAAGATGTATCCTTCGCCGCCGGGGGGGATGGTGTCCTGTCCGAAGGGGATGACGCCTTGGGTGCATGCGCACGTGGAGTGGACATTACCGAGGCGAAGCGGCGCCTTGCCCACGTTGAAAACAGGAAGCCTGGCTTCCGCGGGAGTGTTGTTGGCAATCACGCCCATGTCGAAATCGGTTTGTTTGACGTTGATGACGGCGTAGCTCCCGGGATCGGTTGTTTCAATGGACACGAGTTCATCGAGCGCATTAGTGGCGCCGCTCATGTGTTGGGAACGCCAGACCGCATAGGCGACAAAGGCCGCGAGGATTAGTACAATTACGAAGGCGATGTGTCCGGAACGCATTTTCATGGCTTACTCCGAAGCAAAACGCACCTGGTAGCGTTGTTCCGCTTGGGCCAACGCCGCGGAAAGGGTGGCATAGACCGCTTCCGAAACCGGCTGGTCCAGTTCCATGCCCAACAGCAATGCGCCCACGACGGGTTCGTAGAGGGGCATCACGAGTCGCGCGTTGGGGCATTCCCGGTGGATGACAGTGCGCATGGCATCCACCAAGACGGGGCTAACCCCCTTGAAGACGCTGCCCGCCATGACAACGTCGAAGGTGTCACGGCACATGTTGAGCAGGCGCGCGGCGGCATTGACCATCTGGGCGAGGTAACGCCCCCCCCACTCTAGAATGTCGCAGGCGGCGGCATCGCCTTCGTAGGCGGCGTCGAAAACGAGTTTGGCCATGGGCTGCAAATCGTCATAGGTGATTTGGCCTTTGTAGGCTTTGTAGAAGAGTTCATCGAGGTCTTTACAGCCGGCCTTTTCGAGAAAGAGGTCCGCCATCAGGGTTTTTCCGATAATCCCGTCGCGGTAGCGCCATACGGCCTTGAGGCCTTCCGTGCCGATGCTGGAGCCGCTGACCATGTCGCCGAAGTCTTCATTGATCCCGCCGACGCGGGTTTCCTGGCCCGCGCGGTTTTTCCCGGCGCACACACAGCCGGTGCCGCAGGCAATTACGATACCGTAGGGGTCTTTGGTGCCGCCGCGAAGCCCGCCCATGGAATCGTTGCGGAAGGCCCTGGGGATCGCGCCGAACAAGGGGGTGAAAATCTCGCGTTCGAGCATGGTGTAGTCTTCGGGGATGTCCGCTC
>CAYXPO010000580.1:0-3631 GCA_964466925.1 uncultured Nitrospirales bacterium | reverse complement strand
GGGCCACACCGCGCCGGGGAGGCCACAGGCACCGCGCCCCGGCTTTTTGCGGTTCCGCGCACAAGGTGCGGATGTTATGAAACATGCGGTTCCGCTGTTCTTCATTCCATACCCCCCCCAACACGCCAAAGGCCTGCGTATCCAGAAACAGCCGGTCTTGGCCCAGCATTTTATCGCCCCGCCCGAGATAACCGCGCGCCACCCATTCGCCGGTCCAGAACTGTTGCAGCGCCTGCGCCTGCGCCGCGCTGAATTGCCGCAACGCCTGTGCAAAACCCGAGTCCACGGTTTCCAGGGCCTCCGCAAGCGGCGGCAGCGCCAAAGTGGCCAGCCCGGCGTTTAATGAGGATTCTCCATACCACAAAGTGTACGGGGAGAAATTGGAGAACGCAAAGAGGACGTCATTCCAGTCGCCCGTGCCGCAACGAATCACACCATGCGGCCCCAAGCCCACTTTTTCGGTCAAGTGCCCGAACGCGGTGCGGGCATGGTCCAATACCGTGCCGCCCTGTTTCTTCGACGGGGGATAATAGGGCAATGATTCCTGGAGAAAATCGAAGTCGCGGGTCATGCCCAGGTATTCGCCCAACGCCCACAACAGGAAAATATCCAGATCGCTGCTCTTGCTGTGCACCAGGATGCCTGTTGTTTGGCCATAATCAATGAATGCATACGGAATCGCGCCGGTGTCCGCATTTTGGGAGCGCATGATAAAGCGCAGCGAATCCTTGGCCAAATCGGGGCGCAGATACACGAGCGGCAACGCCGCCAGCACAAAATCCCGTGGCGCGCCCGCCGCGCCATGGCCATAGCTGTACGCGGAACCCTGGTCCACCACATGCGCCTGATAGAAGTCCTGATAGATCGAACCTGCTTGCAGGTAATAGGAATGCCATTTCAATTCGCGGCTCAACCAGGGGGCCTCCGGCGCACAGAATTCCATCGCGGCGCGCGGAAGCGGCCCCTGGGCAATTTTGTAACGGCGGACAAGGTCCGGAATACGCACGTTTTCCGTACAACCATAAAGATAATTGAATTGCACCTCCTCGCCGGGGGCAAGTTGGGTGGTTCGGTGCATGGCCAGCAACGTTCCGGCCCGATACGCCTTTCGGGACGTGATCAATGATCCATCCGCCGCGTGCAAGGTGGTCATCGGCTGCCGGATATCCGAATTCCCCCAAAACAGCGCGCCATCGGAGGCATAATGTTGGTATCCCTCCGGCAATGGGTCGAGGGCGGCCAAAAACACCGGCTTCGGAAAATGGTCGTAAAAGGCGGGATCGCCCGGCGACAATGATCGCTTCGGGTTGACATGGGAAAACGCAAGCGTCAGCGCCCCCAAGTCTTCCTGCCATTTCGCGCTGACACGGAAACGGCGATTCCATTGTTCCCGTTGCCAATTCCAGAGTTTATCCAGGTTGTGCGTGATAATGGGGCCGCCGGTGATCTGGAGCAGGTTGGCGGTCCAATATTCGGCCACGGAAAAGGTCACGGGCGCGGCGCGGAGATTTTTTACCGTGGTGCGGGACAACAGGACCGGATCATCCCCCGCAGGCGCGCTAATCCGTTCGGTAATTTGGAGCCCGGCATGGCCGGTTGTTTTTTCAACATACCCCATGCCGAAAATGAGCGTCTGCCTGGCGGTGTGGGGCAACCGTGCGCGCAGGGTCGGGAAAATGGTTCCTTCCACTTCGATGATCTTGAAGCCGCCGGCATACTCCCGGCGGGACGGGTCCCAGCGGTTGATGAGCTTGCAGCCGCGCGTCCAATCGTACATCTGCACATAGCCGCCGCTGTGCGCCGTGGCGATAACGCGATCATTTCCGACTAGATGCCAATGATCGCCTTCGCGCTCCGGTGCGGGATCATAATGATAGGCGGGATTTCCCTCCGCATCCGTGATCCAGTGTCCAAAATGACCATTGCCCCACTCACTTTCCATCACGGGGAAAGGAGTGTTGTCAAAAAAGCGGCTCACCGCATCTTTTGGGTCCATCGCCTCGTTACTCCCGGCCAATACTTGGTTTTCTCGCTCAGCCGTCTTAGAATGACGTGGTTTGACCTCATGTGTCAACAGGAAGGGTGTGCTATGTCAAGAAGGAAAGCCGTGAAAATTATCTTTCTGGCGGGTATCGTGTGCTGTTGGATGGGCGGGGAAGGGGTATGGAGCGATGAATCCATACCGAGCGCGGAGACTATTCCGCTGTCCAACACCAAGGCCATGATCTACACACCGGGCGCTGCTGCGCCACCGGCAGAACCGATTCTGTTGAGCGCGGGACCGCATTTTTTCCTCGATGAGTATCTTATTGCCCGGTCGGAGAACATAGAACGCGTGGTGTGTGTGCCGCAACGGGACCCCGCTCTTCCCAATCCAGTTGTAACAGGGAAAGAGGATGGCTGTTTCCAGCCCTATATGACGATTTTACACGATCCCAAAACAGGCCGGTACCGCCTCTGGTTTGGGCATCGCGTGGACGATACCAGCACCAGCACATCGCATATCGGCTACATGGAATCCGAGGATGCCATCCACTGGCAGCGCCCCGCGCGAATACTTGATGATCCCGCGCCGATCCAGTTTGGGGTGAGCGTGATAGATCGTGGCCCCGATTTTCCCAACGCCGCGCAACGCTATCATTTTGCCTGGTGGCGGGATGGGGGGATGAAGGTGGCGGTCTCGCCCGATGGATTCGCGTGGACCTCATTGAGCGCCGCCCCGGTACTGCCCGCCAACCACGACATCACCGGCATCTTCTGGGACCCGATTCGGAAACGGATTATGGCCACCCTTTCCGTGTACTGCACCGGCGAGGCTTTCACCGGCCAGCGCCGGATTACAATGCAAAGCCACAGTGATGATCTGCTGCATTGGGAAACCCCGCATTATGTCATTACCCCCGATGCGGACGATCCCGGCGAGACCCAATTCTACGCCATGGACGGGTACCTTGTGCGCGGGGAGTTGCTGATAGGCATGGTGAAAGTGTTGCGGGATGATTTGAAGGCGGATACTCCGCCGGACCCGCCGGACGCCTACGGGGTGGGCTACACGGCGCTGGCATGGTCGCGCGATGGCGAAACCTGGTACCGCGACCGCGCGCATTTCTTTGATCCTGATCCCCAAAAGGGTGCATGGGACCACGCCCACGCCTGGATTGATGAACAACTGCCCGTGGGCGATGAGGTCTATTTGTATTACGGCGGGTATGCGCGCGGACACAAGGTGAACCGTTTTGAAGAACGGCAAATCGGCGTACTCAAGATACCGTGTGACCGTTACGTTGCACGGGCGGCGGGAAACACGCCGGGGAAAATCGTAACCCCCCTGCTGCTTCTCGATGGCCATAAACTGACCCTGAATGCCGATGCGTCAAAGGGTGACATTGCTGTCCGGCTCGTGGATGAACAGGGCGGGGACATCCCCGGTTTTACCGCCCGGAAAATCACGAAGGACGGCCTCCGCCTTGCCGTCCCATGGGAGAAATCATTGAAGGAACTCCATAATAGGCCTGTAAGGATTGTATTTTCCCTTGAAAAAGCCCGGATATTTGCTTTTGCATTGGAGTGAAATGGCGGAATTGTTGTGCAACGGTCTTGTCGCCCAGCAAAAATTATCGCGTCTGCTGTT
>CAYXPO010000579.1:0-3633 GCA_964466925.1 uncultured Nitrospirales bacterium | reverse complement strand
GCCTTGGCACGGATCGGGGTGGGGCGGCTGATCCTGGCGGATTATGACGTGGTGGAACCAAGCAACCTTAACCGCCAGCAGTATTTTATTGATCAAATTGGGGAACGGAAGGTGGAGGCGATGGCGGAAAACTTGGCGCGCATCAATCCCTATATGCGGTGTGACACCCATGCCGTCCGGTTGACGCCGGAAAACATTCCCGTGGTTTTCGCCGGGGTGGATGTGGCGGTCGAAGCCTTTGACACCCCGGAAGCCAAAGTCATGATGGCCGAGACGTTTTCGAGGTGCTTTCCGGAAACTCCATTGGTCATGGCCAGCGGCCTCGCGGGGTTTGAATCCAGCAATATGATCCAAACCCGCCGGTTTGGCCGCAATATCATTCTTGTGGGGGACCTTGAAACGGCGGCGGGGCCGGGAACCGGCCTGATGGCCCCGCGGGTGGGCATCGCGGCCCATCATCAGGCCAATGCCGTGGTCCGGCTGTTACTGGGACATGATATCTAATTCCCACAGGATGCAACTAAACTCCAGGGGATGGTAAAGGCGGGCTGCCAACAGCATCATTTTCCCTTTTTATTTGATTCACAGAAGGCATGAAGTGTCTCGGACTACCGGCGATGAGGGGGGGGCAAGAATTATTGAATTTGTTTTCTTGTAACATAATTTCGCGTATTTCATGTAATTATAGAATTAGATTGAAAAGTGGCATGCTTTATGCTATAATTTGATTTTATTGAATATAGGGCAGGAAGATGAGGCCTCAACAAACGGGAAATGGGCAGCTATGAAGTATTCTTGGGACCATCGAAGACTCACATCATCAACAATCGCCCGCATTACATCCGCCACACTTCTTGCGAGTGTGGTCATTTTTTCGGGAATGCTGTTTTCTGCCTCGCCGGCATCGGCGAATGAAGGGGTGTTCCTGTTTGGAAATGATGTACAGCAACTGGGGCGCGCGGGCAGCGGGGTGGCCAGCCCGCGAAGCGCGTATTGGTCTTATTTGAACCCGGCGAGCATGGTGGAATTGAACAGCCGGATTGATGTGTCGCTATACAATGTTTTTCCCAGTGTTGAGGCGAAGCCCCGAGGGGTAATTGGGAACCGCCTGGATGGCCCGTTGTGCGGCGATGGCATTTTTAATATTCTGTCGGGCGGGATGATTTACAGTCTGGGGAAGTACGGCACGGTGGGGGGGGGGTTGTATATTCCCAGCGGCACGGGGGTGGAATATGATCACTCGCGGAATATCATGACGCGGCTGTTTCAGGGCAACAAGGACCGGCGGCTGAATTATCAGCATTTCCGGCTGGTGACTTCGTATGGCTATGAGTTGCCGTGCGGGATTGCAGTGGGCGCCAGCCTGCATTCTTCGCTGTCCCGGTTCAAAACCGACCATCTCACACTGAAGTTCCGTCCTACGGACGGGGATAACGAATGGGATGAGGCGCTGGGGATTGGCTATGGGGTGGGCGTATACAAAGCCTGGGAGCGGTTTGCGGTGGGGGCGTCGTATATGTCGCGGCATTATACCCAGAAGATGGACAAATACAAGGATTTGCTGAAGTATTCGCTGGACACGCCGCAGATTATCCAGGTGGGCGCGGCGTGGAAGGTGTTGAAGCAGGTGGAACTGACCGCCGATTATAAGTGGCTGAATTGGAAGGGCGTGCCGAATTACGGCAAAAAGATGCTGGAGGGCGGGTTCAATTGGCATGATCAGTGGGCGGTTAAACTGGGGGTGGAGTGGACCATCAACGATCATTGGCGGATCATGGGCGGGTATGCCCACGCCAGCACGCCGATAGATGATGATCACCTTTTCTTGAGCATGCTGGTGCCGGTGACCTGTGAGGACCATTTGACGGCCGGATTCACCTATGCGCTGAATGCGCATCACGAATTCCATTTTGTCTTCATTTATGGGGTACCCAAGACCATACAAGACACCGGCCACGGCGATTTATTGTCGCATTTGGGCAAAGGCAGCGAAGTCACCTCCAACGGCGAATCTTTTGCCGTCGGTTACAGTTATAAATTCTGAACCCCGGTCATTTGGGCTTCCCGGAAAGTGCATGCGCCAAAACCTCTTCGGCATGTTTTGGCTTGAGATGTTTGAGCACCCTATTGGCGGGGCGAAGTTCCGCGGCGATGCCCTGTTTGCAGCACCCCAGGCATCCGCATTTCTCCACGCGGACCGTTTCGGCCAGTCCACGCTGCTCCAGCAGCTCCTCCAAGCGAGTACGCAATTTTTTGGATTTGTTTTCCTTGCAGGCGTCGCCCGCGCAAACGTAAATGGCCGTGCCGGCCTTCTTTTCCTTTGAACCCATCCGGTTTTCCTTGTAACCCAACACCCGGAAACGTGCATTGTTCCCGGCACAAGAGAAAACACGGAGGAAGGGGCATTGTATTCCGGCGGGGGCTACAGGTAGGCGTTCAAATGCTGCGCGAAAAACACCCTGGTTCGCAGCAGACCGTCATGGAGATCGGTTTGGGGCCGCCACCCCAGGCGTTCCTTAATTTTGGCATTGCTGATGGCGACGTCCCCCACGTCCATTTTGGACCAATCCTGGGGCCAGGGCACGTGTTCCACGGCGCCCTTGCCCATGACCTCGACCACCTGGCGGGCAAATTCGGCGATGGAGTATTCGTGATCCCCGCTCGCGAAAAACACCTCGCCATGCGTCCGTTCGTGCCCCACCATGGCCAACAGGGCGTCAACACAGTCGTCCACAAACAATACATTGCGCCGTTGTTGGCCCTCGCCGTAGAGCGTGAGGGTTTTTCCCTGGAGGGCGAGCCCGATGAAATAATTCAGCACGCCCCCGTCTTTGCTCTTGATATTGGCGCGGGGGCCGTAGATATTGGCGAGGCGCACCACGGACGTGTTCAGGCCATGAACACGGTGGTAGATGAGATGGTATTTTTCCGCCACGCTTTTATTGGCGGAATAGATATCCTGCGGGAATTCGGGATGCCGTTCATCCATCGGGGAGTAGGCCATGGCCCCGCATTGCGTGCTGGTGCCTATGTATACAATTTCCGCATCGGGATTGTCCCTGCGCACGGATTCCAGCACGTTCATCGAACCTTTGCAGTTGATGGCGATGTCGAGGAAGGGATCTTCAAGGGAATAGCCGTGCGAGGTGTGGCCGGCACAATGGAAAATAATGTCCTGTCCCTGGATGGCGCGGTTCACCAGCGTGTAATCGCGGATGTCGTTGATGATGACTTTTATTTGCCCTTCATGTCCGGAAATATTGGCGGGGTTCCCCCCGCCATGGTCCATGAGCGAATCATAGACGGTCACGGACGCCCCGAGTTCGCAACAGCGAATCGCCAAGTTGCTCCCGATAAAGCCGAGCCCGCCCAGGACCAGCACACGTTTGCCGGAGAAGTTTTCAACCATGCGTTTGTTCCGCAACCATTCCTTTCGAGCGTTGCGCTCGCAGCTAATGATTTTTCAGCATGTCGTCCAATATCTGCACACCGGCGCTGGTGCCGATTCGGTTGGCGCCGGCATTCACCATCGCCATTACATCCGCGTAAGTGCGAATGCCGCCGGCCGCCTTCACGCCGCAGGCATCGCCCACCACCTTGCGCAGCAGGGCCACGTCTTCGGGGGTGGCCCCG
>CAYXPO010000578.1:0-3637 GCA_964466925.1 uncultured Nitrospirales bacterium | reverse complement strand
AGGACATGGTCTTTCCCCACAATGGTGCAGGAGCCTGCGCGCGCGCGCGTGATGCATAGCAGGACCTCGGACACCGTGGTTTCCGGGCCTACGAGGGGGTTGCGCTCACCCCGGCGCATGCAATCCTCCACCCGGAACAACAGTTTCCGGCCCAAGCTGCCCTTGGGGTGGAATTTGGCGAAGTCATGCGCTTCAAATCCCTTGAGTTTTTGCAGGGCCACGGCAATGGCATCACATAAGGCCAGCATGGCCGTGGTGGAGGTGGTGGGCGCCAAATCCAGGCAGACCTCCTTGGGGACGCTGACATCCAGGACGTAGTCCGCGTACTTGGCCAGATAGGAAGCAGGGCGCCCGGTAATGGCCACCAAGGTGGACCCGATGATCTTCAGGATGGGCACCACAGTGCGAAGTTCGTCGGTCTCTCCGCTATAGGAGAGGATGACCACCACATCCCGGTCCTCGACCCGGCCCAAGTCGCCATGCACGGCTTCGGCCAAATGAAGCCAGACCGAGGGCGTGCCCAGGGAAGAAAAGGTGGCGGACGATTTTTGGGCGATAATCCCGGCCTTGCCCATGCCGGACATCACGACTTTTCCCTCGCACGCCGCCAGCACATTGACCACCCGCGCGAAATTTTCGTCCAGCCGGGGAATCAAGTCGCTCACCGCATCCGCTTCAATGCGCAGGGCTTCGGCGGCCCATTGAATAATATCCTGTTCCCGTTCCACGGTCATTTCTGTTCGCATGCCTTTCGTATCGCCATCACGGTTTCCAGCAATTGTTCCACACTGTTCAAGTACAGGCTGTTGGGGCCATCACACAGGGCGGCTTCGGGGTCCGGATGAACCTCGCAAAACAGGCCGTCCACGCCGTAGGCGGCGGCGGCGCGCGCCAAGGGCAACGCGAATTCCCGATGCCCCGATGACTTTCCCCCTTGGGAGGGTATCTGAACAGAATGGGTCGCATCAAATATGACAGGATAGCCAAGGGCTTTCATGATACCGAAACTGCGAAAGTCCACCACAAGATTATTGTATCCGAAGGACGCGCCGCGTTCGGTGAGCAGCAGGGAATGATTCCCGGTGGATTCCACTTTGTCCACGGCATACCGCATGTCCCAAGGCGCCACAAACTGTCCTTTTTTGATGTTGACAGTCTTCATGGTGCGCCCCGCCGCAACCAGCAAATCGGTTTGACGGCACAAAAACGCGGGGATTTGGAGAATGTCCAATACTTCAGCGGCGGGTGCCACATGCGCGGTTTCATGCACATCGCTGAGCACCGGAACCTGCACGGCGTCCTTCACTGTTTTAAGGATGCGCAGTCCTTCGTCAAGACCGGGACCGCGATAGGCGTCCACGGAGGTGCGGTTGGCTTTGTCATAACTGGCCTTGAAAATGAACTGAACCTCGAATTTTGAGGTGATGGATTTCAGGGTCCGGGCTATTTCAAGGGTGAGGGTCTCATTTTCAATGACACAGGGGCCGGCAATGAAATAGAAGGGGGCTTTCGGGTTCATTGGTTCCTCCCTGGCGCGCTGCTTTCAAATAACCGCGCCACGTCCGGGTGGCGGTTGTCTTTGGCCAAATCCTCGGGCGTTTTTCCCCGGGCATTGGGGATGGAAGCGTCCGCACCCGCCTCCAGCAACAGGCGGACCATCCCTCCTTGGCCAAACACCGCCGCGGTGTGCAACGGAGTGTCGCCAAAGGAGTCTTTGCTATCCCGCAACGCCCCATGATCTAACAACCAGCGGGCTTGTCCGGCGCGTCCCAACATGGCGGCCACATGCAAGGGGGTCATGCCGGTGGCGTCTTGGGCATTGATATTCGCCCCCCGTTCGAGAAGGAGGTCCATGCAGGGTTGTTGCGCGTAACTGACGGCGTAGTGCAGGGGCGTTTTTCCGCGCTTGGTTTGTGCGTTTACTCCATCGGGATGCTTGGTTAACAGGGTTTGGACAAGGTTTATATCGCCCCGGGCCACGGCATCATGCACACTGACCCCGCATCCGGACGCTACAAACAGGGCTAAAACCCCGAAGGCGCCCGTGGGCAAGTATTTGAAGAAAAAAACGGTCACCCGGCGGGGGGCGGCGGTTCCGGAAATGCAGGCATGGGCATGCTTTTCAATGGGACATATATTCAATGGACCATTCCTCCTGGAAGGCAAGAGGGGCATCCGCCCGTATTTCGCCCAGCGGGCTTTGAAGTGTCACCCGGTATTCCCGCGTTTCGTCATCGATCCGGCAAATTAGATTTGAATCGTCCAGATACTTGCGGGCGCCATCGAATGTCTCGCGGGGAAAACGCGTCCAAATATTTGTGGAATTGTGCAACGCGACTTGGGTCACGTGCGCGCCCAGGACCAAGTCTTTATAAAGTCCGGCGGTGGGAACGGTTAACAGCCAATAGCCAAAGGACTTGGAAACGACCGGAAAAATGTTTTTTGTCCCCGACAGCGGACGAAACATCCCGTCGCCCGTATTGATGCGGATGGTGGTGTTCTGGGGAAGGCGCACGGTATTGCGCAGGGCAAGCATCCCCGGCACCGTGCCTGTGGCCACGGCGGTCACCGAATAGGCAACCTTCCCCCCCGCATCCGCCAATTGTATCTCCGTTTTCAGGCGAACCGGGTACTTGGCGGACACGGGTCCCAATAACACGGCGTGAAGCGGGGTTTTGGAAACAATTTCCACCGGCCCCGGCTGAAATCCCATATCCTGCCCATTTTGTGCCACAAGTTCACTGACAAATCCTGTAAAAACCGGTTTCTGCGCGTCCTGGGGAGGGGCCATTGACGTTTCCGGCAGCCCAATCCAATTTAGCTTTCCGGGTATGCCGGCATACACAACCGTAGCGAGGGCGGGGTCCACTTCCACCCGGACACGCCCATTCTCAAGCACCAGGGGGTCCGCCGCCCAGCAGCCCAAAAGCAACATCATCATCGTCATGGTTTTGCATCCTTGTAATCAACCGTATAGGATGACGCACAAATCAAGGCCACAGTGTATCATACTTTGGACGGTTGGGAATATGTGAGTACCCCATCCCTGTTGGTAAGACAAAGGTGTTTTTTATATGCGGATTTACAACGACAACAGTTTTAGCATCGGGCAAACCCCTCTGGTCCGGCTCTCCTCCTTGACCAAGGGGCTGAAAACCAAGAATGTCCTTGCCAAAATAGAAGGCCGGAATCCCGCGTATTCCGTGAAATGCCGTATCGGGGCCAACATGGTCTGGGATGCGGAACAGCGCGGCGTGTTGAAGCCGGGCGGTACCATCATTGAGCCGACCTCCGGGAACACGGGGATTGCCCTGGCCTTTGTCGCCGCCGCGCGGGGTTACCGGTTAATCCTGACGATGCCGGAAACGATGAGCGCCGAGCGGCGGGCGATGCTGAAGGCCTTCGGGGCGGATTTGATCTTGACCCCGGGATCAAAAGGTATGCTGGGGGCGATTGCGGAAGCCGAACTCATCGCCGGGGAAAATCCCGATTACTTCATCCCGCAACAATTCAAGAATCCAGCGAATCCGGACATCCATTTCAAGACGACGGGGCCGGAAATCTGGAATGACACGGACGGGACCATTGATGTTTTAGTGGCGGGTGTCGGCACAGGCGGGACCATCACCGGGATCAC
>CAYXPO010000577.1:0-3640 GCA_964466925.1 uncultured Nitrospirales bacterium | reverse complement strand
CATGGCGCCCATGGAACTGGGCACATGGGATTTATAATGGGAGATGCCGGAGGCGGCAAAAAAAGGCGCGTAGAGCGGATAGGAATTGGGTTCGCGCATGAATACGGCCATGGGGTGGTTGGGATCCGCCTGTTCGATTTGTTTCCGGGCGGCAAGATGGGCGGGAAAACCGTGTTCCGGAGGTTCATTCTGAAGAATCCAGGCAAGAATGGCGGGGGAATCGGCGAAGGGTCGGATATGCGTCTCAATCCATTCCGCGCCCTTGGCTTCAAAATCATCCATGGGCCAGTCAAACAGCGGAATAAACCGGAGGCTGAAATCCCCGGCAAGGGACAGGATATCTTTCCATTCCGCGGGGGCGAGGTCGTCCATTTCCTCAATAATGACGCAGTTGTGGTGGTGGCGGGCGATATCTTCCAGCGCAAGCCGCCAGTAATCATGGAAGGAGATATCCATGATTTCGGCGAGCCGCCGCGCGGAGCGGGCTTTCATGGAAACGCCGATGGGCATGAATTCGGTGAGAATCCGGTGGCGGGGAGGCGCCGGTTCCTGTTCGAGTGCGGCATAGGCCTGTTGGCAGGCCGCCGCTTCTTCGGGACTCATGGCCCGGAAACGGACCGACTGAATTTCCATGGATTCGAGGCTGCGCGCGACGGAGAAAAGGCGAAAGGTCAGGGAATCAATCTTTTCAGGAAACCCCCGGTGGGGAATCCGGCGGGCGATGGTGCGCCATTCGCGCGTGGGCTGCAATCCGTCAAAATGCTCCCCGCCGGCGTAGCGCCACAGCCACGCGGGCCGCGCCATGGGGGTTCGGCAGCGGTAGGTGACCTCCACAATGGGGAACCGCATGACATCCACCGGGAACCGGGCATCGGCGGCGCCGGTCGAACTCAGCGGAACCCAAAAGCTCGGGTCGTTGCGTTCAATATTGTCAATGCGGCGGACGTCCTCGAATTGCCCCTCGAGCAACAGGCCCTCGCCCGTGCGCTCGGTGCGCGCGGGGATATGCTGCCATTCCCGGTCGGCATCGTCGTCCACGGTCTGCCATTGGGCCAAATCATCCGCCGTGAAGGTAATGGCGTCGAGCGATTCCAGGGAACGTGGATCGGGGGCTTGCAGCAGGGTTTTCAGATAACCTGAATATTCATAGCGCATGCGGAACGCCTCTCCTGGTTCATGCACGGAACTCCCGCGCGCCCGGCGAATCATTCTCCGGGAAACACGCCGATTTTACGCCTTCTCGGCCGGATATTTCGAATCCCGCCCGGGCCGGGGATGCTCATGCACATACTTCTCTTTTTCTCCGTCCCAGAAAATCACCTTGTCCTGCCGGTAGGCCTCGACGCCCATCTTGATCCCCGCCATCGCACGGTAGGCGGTTTCCGCATCGAGATTGGGTTGGTTGCGCGTCTTGATGCATTCCAGCCAGTTGGTCACATGATCCGGCCGCGGATCCGCCGGGATCACGATTTCCTCCGCCCCATGTTCCTTCTTGAACCATTCCTTGAATTGGGGCTCGGCCACCGCGCGCAGCCCCTTGTTCTCGTGGGGATAAATGGTGCCGAAATGGCCGCGAATCATCAGGGGCAGGCCCTGCTGGTTCGCCATCGAGGAGGTCATGACGATGGTGAAATCATCGGGATAATCGAGATTCATCATGAAGGTGTCGGGCACTTCGCGATCATCTTTCTGGACATAGATGCCGCCGCTGCCGGTGGCGCGCTCGGGGGCGTGCGCATCCAGGGCGATGGTCAGGGGGGCGAGGAGGTGATAGAGCAAATCCGTGGCAATGCCGCCGCTGTAATCCCAGTATTTCCGGAACTGGAAAAAGCGGGGTTTGCTGAACGCATGCTTGGGCGCGGGGCCAAGCCATTGCTTCCAATCAATATAGGCTTCGCCCGCATTGGGATCGTCCGAGGCATCGTCATCAATATGCCAGTTCCATTCCCCGCCGCGGTCCCCGGGGCCGCCACCGCTGTTGCGGCTGTAATCACCCTGCGCCCAGAGCACTTTGCCGATCCCGCCTTTTTTAATGAAATCGCGCGCCTTCCAGAAGAAGTCTTCGGAAGAACGCTGCGCGCCGCATTGGAACACCCGCCCGGTTTCAAAAACGGTGTCACGGACCTCCAAGGCTTCCTCGACGGTATAGGTCACGGGTTTCTGGCAATATACGTCTTTCCCGGCCTGCAGGGCGTGGATGCTGTTCAGGGCGTGCCAATGGTCCGGGGTGGCAATCACCACCGCATGAATATCCTCGCGCTCCAGCAGTTTCTTATAATCCGTGTAGGCTTCGATGGCGCGGCCCGCCGCATCCTGGACACGGCTTACCGCCGCCTTTTTCCGGCGTTCATACACATCGCTGATGGCCCGCACCTGCACTTTCACCCCCTTCTTCTCCATCTCGAGCAACTCGCCCAAATGGCCGTTGCCCATCCCGCCCACGCCAATGATGCCGATGCCGATAACGTCTTCGTCTTTGAGCAGGGCGCCCGTTTTAGGCGCGTGCGTATCCGCCTTTTCGACCGCGCGTTTCGCGCGCGCCTCCCGCGCGAGGGCAACCCCAAGCCCCGCCAAGGCGGCACTTTTGCCCACATTGGATAAAAAACCGCGGCGGTTCATTCCAGTATGCTCGGTCATTATCGAATTCTCCTGTCTTGTGTCTTTGGTTTTTTTCAGCACCCGGCGGCGCGGGAACGCCGCCTCATCATACTGCATACCACCCCGCGAAAAACAGCGCGCGGCATGTGCGAATTTCGCCATTGCCCACAGGTCTCGGGGGCAGGGGAGAGGGTGTAGGGATACAGGGATCAGGACGCGATACTCCAATCCGCAATCCATAATCCGCAATCCACGTGATCTGCCCTGCTTCTATAGTCCTTGCGCCCCACCCCCTCGGATGCATATTCTACTCGGGCGTTTGTTCCGCGGAGGAACATGGGTTTCTCGACGGCGCGAAGGCAAATCATGCGCAAACGGAAGGACACCGAGACCGGCTATGACGCATTTTTCATGGGTAGACGGGAGCATTGTGGGGCTTTATATCCTCGCCACGATGATTGCGGGAATCGCGGTGCGCAAGTACGTGGGCAAAGTCGAGCATTTCCTGATTGCCGGCCGCGAGATGAACCTCTATCTCGGCATTGCGTCCCTGGCGGCCACCGAATTCGGCGTGGTCACATGCATGTACACCGCGCAAAGCGGTTACGTCAACGGATTCGCGGGGGCCACGCCGGGCATCCTGGCCGCATTGGCCATGTTTTTTGTGGGATACACCGGGTTCTGTGTGAAAAAATTGCGTGACGCGGGCGTGATGACGCTTCCCGAACTGTTCGAGTTGCGCTATGGTGCGCGCATCCGGTGGCTGAGCGGGGTGGTCATTGTGCTGGGCGGTTTGCTTAACATGGGTGTCTTTTTGCGCACCGGCGGCGATTTTCTGGTGGTGGTCTGCGGGTTCGACCCCACGTACCTCGAGATCACCATGACCGCGCTCCTGGTATGTGTCGCCATCTACACGATCCTGGGCGGGATGTTGTCCGTTCTGGTCACGGACTTCCTCCAATTTGTGGTGTTGAGCGTGGGGCTCCTCGCCGTTACCATCCTTATCCTGATGAAGGTGGGATGGAGCGGACTGACGGCGGCG
>CAYXPO010000576.1:0-3641 GCA_964466925.1 uncultured Nitrospirales bacterium | reverse complement strand
GGTCTATAGTGTGTACTACGTTTATCTTGTCCCCGTCATTTTTGGCTGGTACAAGGTGCCGTATTTGCTTACGCTGCTGCTGTTGAGCGTGCGGGGGTTGCAGGCGCTCACACAATGGCTGCCGCAACGGGGCAAATCGGTGCTGTTGAGCCTCTTTTGCGCCGCCTATCTGGGGGTGTTTATAAGCGTATTGCCGTGGACCTTTCTGACCGAGCGGCAGATTCAACAGTATGTGGAGAATCCGGTGCGGAAAGCGGCAGGCCTGTATCTGCGGGAACACATGAAGCCGGACGAGGCGGTGGGGTGCGAACCACTGGGCTATATGGCGTATTACTCCCACGGCAACATCTACGATTGGCCGGGGCTGGCCAGCCGCACCGTGGTGAAATGGAGCGAAGCGCATCCGCAAAAAGAGCGGTGCCTGGAAAACATGCTGAAAGACCTCCAGCCGGAATATCTCTTTCTGCGGGATTTGGAGGTGCTGTATTGGTTCAAAGACACCGCATGGCTGAAATCCGGGTATCATCCCATTCAAATATACGCCGTGACCCCTGAAAATGCCCGGAAAATCCGCTGGCTGGACCGGAATATTGACACCCGCTTCCGTATTTACAAGAAAAACCATCCTGAAGATTCCAAGCCCTACGACGAATCGCTCTGGCCCAAACCTACCGCGGATTTTGGCCCGGTTCTCGAACCGCCGATGACCTGGCAGTCCAAAACATAACCCCAAACATGGCCCCGGGGATAAAAATCAGGGTTTGAGGGACCAAGAAGAGCCGCGTTTCGGGGGCGTGGGCCAGCGAAAAGTGAATGGGGAACCAGACCGGAACCACCGCCCAGAAAAACCGCTGCAAGGCAGGGGGCCAGCCGCGCCAAGAGGCAAGGGCCAATAACGGCATGAGCCCCAAGGTGGCGAATAGGAAGACCCAGGTGCGCCACCACGTGAGATTGAACATCAGCAGGGGGATAATGGGGCTTTTCCCGGCGGTGGGCACGATGTAGGGGCGAATCCCATACACGATGCGCAATCCGCCCACAATCATGACCCAGAATCCGAGACAAAGAGCGGCAATAACGCATATGTTTCGCCAGGATATCCCCTCGTTTTTCAGGGAAGAGTTTAGGCCGGGCCAATAGGCGAACAGGAGCATGAACGGGATGCAGCCGCTTGTTTCACGATTGAAGGGGGCGATAAGCATGAGCGGGATGAGTCCCAAAGGCTTTTTATACAGGATGAGAAGTCCGGCGGTGAGGAAGATGCTGATGTCCGTGTAGGTATTGAAGGTGAGATCGCCATCGTACAGCCCGTGGCACATGCCATAGGCCAGCAAGACCACTCCCCACAATCCCTGTATGAGGCTCAAGCCCAGCTTGCGGTAAAACCAAACGGCGAGACTGAAGGCGAGGGTGTTTTGCAGGAAACGCACCAGTATGAAGGCGGTTCCCACCGGGCGCGGCACGCCCAATGCCTCAAAAAGATGCACGGTCCCGTACACGATGCCTTCGGTAAAAAGCCGGTATTGCCAGGGGGTTCCGCTTTCTCCCTGAATCACCTGCTGGGTGCGGCCCCATTGCACGGTTTCATACCATTCCAGACCCATGAACTGCATCTGGTAATACACGGTGAAGAAACTCAGAATCACCGCGCACCCCGTCACCATCGCCAGTGTTTTCAACTTTGTGGAAGTAACTTCTTCTCCGGTCCATTGCACCAGGCACAACAATGCCCCCGGGATGAAGATCAACACTTGCGGCGCGAGCAAGGCGCTGGTGCTGAAAAGATCACCGGAAGAGATATGAATGATGACCCATAACGGAAAAATGCCCAAGGCGAGCGTGCGCAGCGCCGGCGGCCAATGGCGAATGGAGACCAATGCCATCAGCGGGAGGATGCTGAGCATCCCCACGGCATTCGGCCACGGCGCAAAAGTGGATTCCCTCATCCATTCCCGCGTGCCCATGCCCTGCATCAACAGCCGGAAGCCCGCCAAATATACAATAAAAGGCAGGGTGGCGCGGAGAACGAGACGCAGTTGGAGGGGGCCGGTCAAATCGCGCCTATGGGCGGCCAGCCAAAGCAACGGAAGAAAGAGACCGGTCTCCCGATTGAAGAAAGCGAGTACGCTGAGCGGGAGAAGCCATCCGGGCTTTCGGGCGCATAAAGCCAACGCGGCGCATAACATCAGAATCAGTTCCGTATAGACATCCATGGCCAGAAAGTGTTCATGCGCGCATAAGGTCATGCCCCAGGCGGCCGCGGAAAGGCCCAGGAGTCCGGCGTACACCGGAATGCCAAGGCGCCTGTAGAACAACAGTGCCAGGAGAAAAATCACGACGTTTTGCAGGATGCGGACCGTGACAAACGCGGTTCCGACAGGGCGCGGGACCCCCAGGTGTTCAAAAACGTGGCATACCATCATTGTGAGATGCGCGGAAAGCATCCGGGTTTGCATGGGCCAGGGGGCGGAATGCCGGGTGATGGAGTCCAAGGCGGCGGTATAGTGTTCTTCCTGCCAAGCCAGTCCCTTGGCCTTGACCTGATTAAACACCGCCAGCACACTGAGCAGGAAAATACACAGGAATACGGCGGCCCGGAGAACGAGGTCGTTTGCATATGCGGAGCGTACAATGCTCATACGGTTGCTTAACGTTTTGGTACTCGCCTGTTTATGCTGTATTTCGCGCGTTCCCAAGCTGCACTTGGGAACGCACTTGTGTCAAAAGCTTTGCTTGGGAATGTGTCATGCCTTCGGGTGTGTGCCTGCCTATGCCCCACGGTACCCGTTCATTTATGCTGTTTTAGCAGCCACTTTATGGCGTCTTCATCCTGATAGGCGTCATCCCAGGAATTGTGCTCGGCATGCGGGAATTCAGTGTATTTAACCGTGCCGCCCGCCTTCTTCACCATCTCCACCATTTGCCGGGAAGAAGCAGGGGGCACAACCGGGTCTTTCGCGCCGTGGAAGGCCCAGATGGGCAGCGCGGCGAGTTTCTTGACCCGTTCCTCCATGGGGCCGAAATCATGCGTAAGTTTGCGGTCCAGCAATTTTTCTATTTGTGGAACATCGCCGCCCCCGCATATGGGCATAAGCGCGGCGAAGGTATCCGCCTTGGCGGCCCCCCACAGCCACGTGCCGTATCCGCCCATCGAGAGTCCGGTAAGATAAATGCGCTTCTCGTCAATTTTGTAGTCGGTCTTGGCCTGTTGGAGGGCGGTTTCCATCGGGTCGAGAATCAGGTCCCAGAAGCCCCCGTCGGGACACTGTGGGAAAATCACAATCGCCGGGAAGCGTTCTGGATACAGGCGGATGGCCGCACCGATACCCACCTGGGTTTGCTTGAGGCCGTCATCGCCGCGCTCGCCCGCGCCGTGCAGGAAGACAATGAGCGGCCATTCTTTCTCGGGTGTGTACTCATGGGGCACATAGACCACATACCGCCACGTCGTTTTTGCATTGGCCAGGGTCTTGTTGATAAATCCCGTGGGGATGCCTTCATCGCACACCGGCCGTAAATCCGCCATTTTAGCGTCCCCGGCGGTGGCGCACCCCGTCAATACGCGAAGAATTCCTGCAAAGCTCAACAACCAAGCGCCGCGTTTCATACCATGCTCCTTATCGGTTCCGGGTTTACCTTAC
>CAYXPO010000575.1:0-3646 GCA_964466925.1 uncultured Nitrospirales bacterium | reverse complement strand
CAGCGCGATAAGAATGCGCGCATCCTCCAGACCTTCCCGAATCGCTTCCCAGCGGCGGCTGGTCACCGGTTTCGTTTTTCCCGGATACACCACCCTATACTCGGCGTCCACGCGCGTCCAAGGATCGCCGCCCTGGTTATAGCACCAGAACCCAATGCCCGTGGCGTTGTAGCGCAACGCGAACAATGCCGCGTTCCGGTATTCCGCCACGATGTTGACATTCTTCAGATTGGGCCCCGCCGGACGCGCATACGGATACGCGCAATTGTACGACCAAAGCGTTTTGCCGGAGTTCCGCACCACCTCCATGACCGGCGACTTCTCGGGAAGCATGTAGAGACTCGGCGTCCAGATATCCACCACTTCCGTCATTGCTTGGAACATCGGCAGCTCCCCGCCGCCGTCCATATAGAGTTGGATGTCCGGGCGTGCCGCCTTCACGTCCCTGCCGAACGCCACCAACTGATTCACCGTGTTCCAACCCACGCCGCCGGGTTCATCAATCGGATACAGGGCAAAATGCTTCGTGTCCAATCCGGCGTCCGCCATGTGTCGGGCCAGTTCATCGAGATAGACGCGCAGATCGCGCCGGTAGCCTTCCTCGCCCACCGCGCCCTGCAACGCCGGAAAACCATTGAGCAGTACCACTACATCATACCCCCGCAGATGTGCAAGCACCGCATCCAGCCTGGAAAAATCCGAGGCTCCCAGTTTCCCGTCCGCGCCATAGTGGGCGTCGGGCAAGGGCCCTAAAAACACATTGTTGCCATGTTCCAGCAAGTCCTCCCACATCCCCTCTTCCGGCGCCGCCCACATGCACAGCCGGAAACTCCCCGGCAACGCCATACGAAACGGCAGCACGGTATACGCCACCTCCACACGCGCCCCCGGCACAGCCGCAGCCTGCTCTCCCTGAATGGCCTGGAACTCTGCAGTCATGATGTGTTCGCCCGGTGCGGCACTAGCGGCATTGACGTCCAGCCACACTTCACGGCAACCCAGGGAAGGCACGCTCACCACGCCGGTCTCATCCAGTTCCGGCAGCGGGTCCCAGGAGGTGCCGCCCAAGGTTTCGGGCACCGGTACGGATTGATGCGCCCGCACGGTCATGCCTTCGCCGGAAAATTCCACGCGCACCCGCGCCTGGACTTCCTGATCAGAAAGGTTGAACAACAGCAACGGCACGGGATCATGCTCACCCGGCACCACGCGCCGCGCCAACCGCAAAGGCTGCACAACCTGATCGGGAAGTTGGAGATCCACCGCGCGGCTTTCCCAGGTGCGGCCCCCAAACGCAATGAGAGTTGCCTTCAAACCCAATGCCGCTGCCTGCCGCACGAGTTCTGATACGCGCAACGCCCGTTGAGAAGCTTTTACCAGCACCGCGCTCTTCTCGAATGCGTTCTTCGATACGTTCGGGTCTCCCGCCGTGGCCTGGTCTTGCAGTGGTTTCACCGCATCCGCAGCTTCGGCCAGTGTTTTCGCTTCACGGCGTAGTGCATTCGAGGAATATGGAAGCGTTTGCTCCACGGCATCCGATGTATCATTCAAAGCCTCCAAGGCCCGCGCGGACAACGCGCGATCATTCGCGAAAGGCTGCACCACCACGTCCCGAGTTCCCGAACAAAGCCGCGTGCCATCTTCCTTTGCCAGCGACCACGTGCAACGATAGGTTCCCGCTTCGAGCCATTGCACCGGCAACCGCAATTCACCGTGTTTGCCCACCACGCGCGTGCGTGCCGCCTGACGCGTGCCATCCGGCCCCGAAACGGCCACCTCCGCGCTTAGCGGCTTGGTATCCGGCTCCGGCACGTCAATGCTAAACCGGATATCTTCCCCGGTCAGCAGTAATTCCGGCGAAAGGTTTTCGGGGGTCATGGGTGCCGGGCCAACGTCTATCAGGCCAAACCACGCGCCGGTGTTCTGGGCGTTGCCGCGATAGAGCGTCCAATCCGAAACCGCCTCGGCGGACGCCGGGGTGTCGAGGCACAACAATAGCCCGGCTTCCCCGCCGGTGAGGACCATCCGCAGGCGGGCGGGCTCCCGCGTGAACCGGCCAAACGCCGGAGTGACATTGATGGTGCGGTGCTCAAACTGCCGCTCGTACAGGAATTGCCCGTCATTGCCCAATACCATCAGATGCCCGCTTTGCGTACAGAGTACATATTCCTTCCGCCCGTCGTTGTTCACGTCAATGATGGCCCCCGGCGCGAGACACCGCCCCTGCATATCAATTTCCCAGAGCCGTTTGCCGGATTCATCGAATCGGTAAATCACGCCAAGCTGCGTTACACAGAAAATATCCGTCCGCCCATCGGAATCAAAATCACCCGTCGAGATTGTGGAAGATGTTGCGCCGCGTAAAGGCGCGTTCCACATTTCCTTGCCCGCGCCGTCAAGGCAGAAAAATCTCCCTGTGCTCGATGCCGCCGCCACCCGCGCACCGCCGTCCGACGCGCCGAAAATCACCGGGGCCGGCGTGCTCCAGGTTTGCGATACCCCCCCCAGTGCATACTGCCACGCTTCCTTGCCGCCGTCTTTTATCGCATGGAGTTGTCCGTCCCCCGTGGCCACCACGACTTCCTTTTGACCGTCTCCGTCCAGATCGCCCACCGCCGGACTCACCGGCATGCCTTTCACCGTGGCCTGCCAAAGCACCTTGCCCGACACCGCATCAAAAGCCCATATTGCACCGGACTCGTCGGTCTGCACCACTTCCATCGATCCATCGTTGGTGAGATCCGCGATGGCCGCCGCCGACCACGAAGACGGTCCCTTCAATGCCGTGTGCCAGATCTCCTTGCCCGTGCCGTCAATGCAGGAGAACTGGGCCTGAGCATCCGCCGCAAAAATCAGCGCGGGCTGGCCAGAACGTGGCAACACCGACGGATAGGTCATGAACCGACCCTTGGTACGCCACCGCCACAGTTCCTTGCCACCACCATCCACCGCGATGAGTTCCTCGCGCCCCGTCACCAGGATTTCATCCACATCGTCCGCATTCACATCCGCGGCAATCGCGGCGCTCTCCAGAAACGTCCCCGTTTCATAGGTCCATACCACCGGAAAATCCAGATTCGCCGCCCCCGCGAAGCCAGGAAGTAGAAGTATCCCAATCACGGCACGACATAGTAAAGAGTTCATGGCGTTGTTCCTGTTGAAAAACACGCCTAAAGCCTAAGCTTGAGCAGAGGCCAAGTCAACTTGCTCTATTTTCATAAGTCCCGTCAGGGACGAATGGCAATAGCCCAGGACGCCAGTCCTGGGAGCATCAGTCACACAAAAATGTAGAGTCCCGTCAGGGACGATTGAAACGAACAAGACAAGTGGAAATGTATTGCTCAAAATGCCCAAAACTTCGGGACGGATAAGGTTATTATTTCAATCGTCCCGCTGGGACTCTCTGATAGGGGGGCATATCCATAACCCAGGACTGCCGTCCTGGGCTATTGCCAGCCGTCCCTGCGGGACTCCCATACGACCCGCTCGAACAGGATCGTTATCGCTAGGTTGGCATGCCGATATATTGTCGTAGGGGTTGCTATTTACCGTAGACTTCGATTTCATCGAAAGCATTTTTATCTCTAAGATAAAAACTTGAGAGTACCGTAAACGCTCACAGTTTATCATAGAGAGGGTATCATGC
>CAYXPO010000574.1:0-3648 GCA_964466925.1 uncultured Nitrospirales bacterium | reverse complement strand
GCTGGCCTTTGCCACGCGGCGCTGATTCGGCTTTCCGCCCACATCCACCATGCGGGCGCGGCCTTCTTCATCAACATGGGAAAACGGGGACATCCTCAACCTCCTATGGCGTGAAACAGCGCATTGCTCGTGGCGCCGCACGCGGGTTTTTCTTCGATGGCGCGGCGAATGGCTTCTTCCGGGCCCAGTTCGCGCACGCTGAATCCCAGATCATTGAACAGGCAGGGCCTCACCAACCCGTTGCACGACAAGCGCAACCGGTTGCAGCGGGCGCAATCGCCGCCGGAGCCGCCGATAACAATGGAAAACAATCCCTTGGACAAATCCATCCGCCGGATAAAGCGTACTTCGAGTCCTTCTTTTTGGGCAAAGGCTGCGACGTCATGAGCATCCGGTTCTTCCGGAGATTGCTTCACCACGCAGTTCAGTTTGACGGGCGACAAGCCCGCGCCGCGTGCCGCCGTGATCCCCGCGATTACTTGGCGCACATCGCCGCCCCGGGTGATTTCGGCATAGCGTTCCGGATCAAGGGCGTCCAGGCTGATGTTGACGCGGTGCAATCCCGCTGCGGCGAGCGCGGGGGCGAACTCCGCGAGGCGCACCCCGTTGCTGGTCATCGCGAAATCCTGTATTCCGCCGATTTTGGCGATCATGGAGACGAGCGTGACGATGTTGCGGCGCACCAACGGTTCGCCCCCCGTGAGCCGGACTTTGGTGATCCCCATGGAGACTGCTATGCGGGTAAACGCTTCGATTTCTTCAAAGGACAGGATGTCTTCGTGGTGCAATAACGGCACGCCCGCTTCGGGCATGCAGTACACGCAGCGCAGGTTGCACTTGTCCGTGACGGAAATCCGCAAATAGGTTATGGAACGGTCAAATCGGTCGAACACGGACCAGCGTTCCTTTCTCGATGATGGCCGTGCCCGTGGGAATTACGATGAATCCCTCCGCGCCGCACAAGGCATTGATATGCGCGGAGCCATGGTACGCGCGCGGTTGCACAGTGCCGTCCTCCGTGACGCCAACCGGAATCCAGGCTTCACGGTCCGCGTGCTTACGGCGATACGTCTCCGCCAGCGGCAACTGGAAGCAGACGGGACGGTGGCCGTGCCCCATCAGTGCATAGAGAAAGGGCTTGACAAGGATTTCGCACTGCACGAAGGTGGACACGGGATTTCCAGGAAGACCGAAGCAATACACATCCGGACCCACGGCAAAGGTAGTGGGCTTGCCCGGTTTTATGGCGATGGAATCGAACAAAATCTCCAGGCCGTTTTTGGTCATAACACCGGGCACGAGATCAAAATCACCCATGGACACGCCCCCGGACAAAAGGATCACGTCATTTTCCGTCATGGCTTTTTTCAACACGGCATCCAAAGCGGCCTCGGTGTCCGCCGCAATGCCATAGTATGTGACTGAGCCCCCGGCGGCTTCCATCTGCGCGCAAATTTGATAGCTGTTGCTGGTGCGGATCTTCGAGGGTCCGGGCGTTTCCTGCGGTTCCACCAGTTCATCCCCCGTGGCAATCACCCCGGCGCGCGGCCGGCGTGCGACGAGAGGGGCGGCGCACCCCGCGGTGGCCAGCACGGCGATGTCTTGGGGCTTCAACAGGATACCCTTGTGAAGCACCAAATCGCCCGCATGGATATCCTCTCCGCGATAACAAATATTGGCCGCAGTGTCTTTTCCGGAAAACAGGATGCGGCCGTCTTCTTCGGGCTGAACATATTCCACCATGATGACGCAATCCGCGCCTTGGGGAAGCATCGCGCCGGTCATGATTTTCGCGCATTCGCCCGCGCCGATCTGCTTCACCGGTGACGTTCCCGCCTGAATGGTCTCGATGACCCGCAAGGGCCCCGGAAGATCGGCCCGGCGGCAGGCATAGCCGTCCATCGCCGATTTGTCGAAAGGCGGCATATCCATGTCGCAGAACACATCCTGCGCCAGGATTCTGCCCGCCGCGTTCCGCAGCGGCACGGTTTCGGATTCCAAAAGCCGCGCCCGGCGCATGACGATCTCAAACGCTTGGTCAAATGGGATCATTGCGTGTCCACCTTAGGGTTGATAGTGTTCATTTCGGGGTCCAGCCCCCATTGCCGGTTCTTCAGCGTGATTCGGTCAAAATCGAACTCAAAACGCGCGCCATCCGTGTCCACTAGGGCATCCGCATAATGCCGGACCCCCTGTGCGGAAGCTTTGAACGTTTTTGACTCGGAGGGGTTGAGCATAATAAATATTCCCGGTTTCACTGTATGACGCAGGCTGTTGGACTCGCAGATCACCAGCGTGTCCGGTCCCAGCGCATCCAGGAGCGCCTGTGCGCCGGTTTCCAAATGCTGCTTCAAAACGCGCAGCCAGAAAACACGGCGCGCGCCGCTGGCCAGCAGGCGTTGGGTATCCTTGGAACCGGCGGTTTCCATTTCTTCAGTCAGGCAGAAATTCTCCGTCAACGAGGAACACACCCCGCATCCCTGTCCGCCGCGCGGGCATTTCCCGTCGCGCTCCTGCACGGCGGTGACTTTCGCGCCCAAGACCGGCACATCGCGAAAACGCCGGAGCACTTCGCAGGCAAAGACCGTTTTTCCGGCGTTGCGGTCCGCCGCGCCAATCAACAGCATATGGGGTGCGTACAGCATGTCATTCTTCCATGAAGCGCGCGGCGCTTGCCTTGAAACTGAGCCACACTTGCCGCCCGGGCCGCACTTCGAGCCGCCCGGCGGACCCGGCGGTAATCAAGGCGGCGGCCGTGACGCCAATGTCCACATACACTTCCAGGCCAAGGCGGGCGGGCACGATATCCGTCACACGGCCGGGAAAGCAGTTTTGCGCACTGGAGTCCGGGCGGGTGCGCGAAAGGGTAATGTCTTCACTACGCACAATCATCATTCCTTTGCCAGGGGACGCATTGGTCATGATGGAGAACCGGACGCCGCCGCTGACAAAAGGCGCCACATCCCCTTCAGGATGCCCGCTGCTTTCGAGAATTCCCGGAAATACATTCCTGATACCGATAAACCGGGCCACAAATTCCGATTTCGGATGATGAAACACCTCTTCCGGGGGGCCGGTCTGGACCACGGTCCCATGCTCCATAATGCCAACCTGCGTGGCCAGCGCAAGGGCTTCCTCATAGTCATGCGTTACATGGACCACCGTTTGCCCGTTGCGGTGCAGTGTACGCAGCAGCGCCCGCATTTCCCCCCGCGCGTGGGTGTCTAAAGCCGAGAGCGGTTCATCGAGCAGCAGGCACCGGGGCCGCATCGCCAGGGCCCGCGCCAGCGCCACCCGCTGGGCCTCGCCGCCAGACAGTGTGCCGGGGTGACGTGGCAGTAAATCACGCGCACCCACCTCATCCGCAAGCGTTTCCACCTGACGCCGGATTTCCTGGCGCGCGCGCCCCATGCCGCGGAGGCCATACGCTATATTCTTCCAGACCGGCATGTGCGGAAACAGGGCCTGATCCTGATAGACCAGCCCTAGCCTGCGTTGTTGCAGGCGCACCCGCGTGATGTCCGCGCCTTTCCACAGGATTCGCCCGGCATCGAGGGGGAGCAATCCGGTCAACGCTTCCAGCAACACGGTTTCTCCCACACCAGAAGCCCCAAGCAACACAAAATAGCCGCCTTCGTCCACGTTAAA
>CAYXPO010000573.1:0-3649 GCA_964466925.1 uncultured Nitrospirales bacterium | reverse complement strand
GAAAGAGTACGCATTGGCCCCCGGCATCAAGTCGCCCATCCATTGATAAAAAGCATCGCCGCCCGCGACAACATTGGCGTTGACATTTACCACGGAGCCTTTTCCATAGAGGTAGGCGCCGGGCGAAGGCCACGTGGACCCGCTCCCGGAGACGGTCAGGCTCAGCACGGCGGAGGTATCGCACAGGGCGTCGGATTCGACATTGTTGGGGTTGGTGAATTTGGCGCGAAGGTTGGGAAGCTGGGTGCAGGCGGCGTCTTGAGACAACGGATTGCCGGTTAACGACACCCGATCATTCCCGCCAAGCCCGGAGTTGTCCACCAGCGCCTGAATATCGGTGATGGCGTTCTTGTTCAGCTTCAGGGTTTGGAGATTGGTCAGGTTTTGCAGCGCGGCGATGGAGACAAGGGCATTCTGGCTCAGGTTCAGGTCTTGAATGCCGACGGCGCCGCTGATCCCGGCTATATCGGTGATTGCATTCGCATTGAACGAGGCCTCGGTCAGCGCCGTTAACCCGGAAAGATCAGGCAGGGCCGTGATGTGAGTTCCCACGACCGACAGCCGCTGGAGATGGGTGTAGTTTGAAACCACCTGGAGCTCCGTGACCGGGGTCATCATGATGGTGAGAAACGTTCCCGGGTTTATCGCCGTTAACGCGCTGACATCCGTGAGATTGAGTTCATTGATCAACACCAGCCCCTGGGAAAGATTCGTAAGGCCATTGAGTTGCGTCATATCGGAATTGCGCACGCCGGTGTTGATCAGGGCGAGCAACGCGAGCGTGTCCGCAACACCCTCCAGCGGGGAAAAATCATTGATTGGATTTGACGCCAGCAAAAGCTGCGAAAGGCTGTCCATGGCGCTAACGGCGGCAATGCTGGTAAGCGCCTCATTGTACATCAGACTAAGATATTCCAGATGGACCAGGCCCGCCAGCGGGGTGATATCCGTGATTTGGTTAAAGGAAGCCTTGGGCATCTCCAACCCCGCGCTTTTCCCCTCAAAGGGATTGGCCCCATAGCCCAAATCAAGCCAGACCAGATTGACCAGGCCGCCCAAGGGTGTGAGATCGGAAATTTGGTTGTTCCCCAAATTGACTTCCCGCAACGCGGTACAGGCTTCCAAGCCGGTCAGGTCGCGGATGCCGCGGCCCTTGGCATCCAAGGTGACAAACAAAGGATTCGCCAGTTCGGCATCTTCCGGAGGCTCGCTCAAGGATTGCCCCGTGGCCGTTTCCCATTGGGTTTTGACGGCCTTCAGTAAGGCACTGTCGTTAAACGTTACGGGCGCGGCCCATCCCGCGGCCGCAATGAACAAGATGGACAAGAACAGCAGGCGCCGTGGAAGGATGTGCCGTGAAACAAACATTGAATGTACTCCGGTGAAGGGATGGCCGGCATCGGCATAAAATTAAATTTACTATGAACACCTTTAATATTTTACGCGTTTTCAGGGCCTGCAATCCACTTCATCCCCTTTACCGCGGGTTGCCGCTGGCGGCCGTATCCGTGCGGCGAAGTGGTTGCCTCCGCGAAACGCTGCCCAGCCAAACGGTTCCGAGCAACGTGAGCGCAAGCCCTGTGAAGGTTGAACACGAGATTCCAATCCCCGCATAGGTGACCATGGGCCGGTACTCGAACCGCACGCGGTGCGTTCCCGCCGGGACGGCCACGGCCTTGAACGCGTCGTCCGCCTTGAGAATTTCCACCTCCTGCCCATCCACCCAGGCATGCCATCCGGGATAATAGGAATCAAGGAACGTAAGAAGTCGCGCCTCGGGCAGGTCCTTGAGGGTCACTTCGACCGTGTTGGCGCTCCGGTCTTCGATAACGATGTGCCGGTCTTCATCCATCAAGTCTTTGAGCACATAGGCGTGCGTCAACGTGAGGTTTTGGGCGTTCTCATCCGGCCACGTGAGGGTGATCGTGCTCGTATTGCAGTCGGGAAGCGGTATTTCCAGAAGTTTCTCCGCCTTCCCGGTGTTCATCGTTTGACACTGCATGAGCGTATGATGGACTCCCTGCTCATCCACACAGGAAGCGTCAATATCCACTCGCTCCGTGGCGGTATATCCCACATAGAGCGCGGCATGCACGAACCCTTGCATCAGCGTGGGCAACACCAGTTTTTGCCCACGGCCCGCCTTTTTAACAGCCTTTTTCAATTTCGGGCCGGAAATCAGCGCTATTCGTTCTGTCGAATCCGACACCGCGGTTTTCGGCAGTTGCATGCGCGCCGCCTCGGGCACACAGAGCGTTGCGCCACTGGGAATCTCCGGCAAGAATACGGTGGTGGCCGCAGGAAAGGTCTCTTTTTTACCCGGCAGGTCCCCCGCCACCCACTGCCGCGCCAGCCAGAAGCATCGTTTGACCAGGAGGTTCGTGCGTATGTTTTCCTCAGTGATTTCCTTATACTTCAGATGGATCCGGTTGTAATAGGCCTTATCATCCTCCGGACGGCACAACACCTGGCTGGTGGAGATTAAAATGAGTGGGTTGTAGCCGTTTATGGCATGGTCCAGAAACCACATTTGGCGGTTGGGCCGCTGATGGGTGGGGCGCCGGTTGGCCCGGGTAATGTGACGGTCTTTTCCAAACTGGGCGGTATCCGCGTTGTTGCCGATAACATGCCGGTTCACGGAGGCCGGCAGCATCTGGGCGCTCCACGCCACTATCTCCGCGCCCACCAGCACCGCCAGCAACATGCTCCCAATACGCGGCGCCTGCTGCCACGTGAGCGCGCATAGTACGGCGGCCGTGAGCGCCGGAAAGAGCCAAACAAGAAACGTTGGCTCGAACAAGGGTTTGTTCCGCAGCCAAAGCGACAGCACCAGGAACATCCCGGCGCTGGCGCACACAAATACCGCGGTGCGCACCACGCGGCTTCGCGGCGATACCGGGAAACGGCCCGCCGCATCCACGCCAAAGGCCGCCACCATCCCCAGGGCAAGGATCGAAAAATCACCGGCCCGCCAAGGGGAGTCCGTAATGTTCATGAAGTCGAAACGGTGTAAAAGCGCACCCATGGGAAACGGAGGTCCGAGGGTACAGTCCGTCAGGACGAGATACATTCCCACAAACACCCAGACATCGCGCCGGCGCCGGTGGCTCAAGGCGGCAAGGACCAGTAAAAGAGAGCCGATTCCCACCGCCCGGCAGCCCTTCGGATCCCATAGATTGCCGGGAAAAACCACCAGGCATTTGAGCAGGTGGAGTCCGTCGAAACTCTGGGTCCACTCAGGCATCCTCAGTTCCCCCACATCCGACCGGCAGCTATGCAGGCCCAGTTCAAAGGCGGGAAACAGGAGCGCGGCGGACGCCATCGCCACCAGTATCGCAACGACTATAAGAAATACCATCCGGCCCGCAAGAATCCGCGCCGCGCAGCCCAACGCATCCATGCGAAACTTCCATGGCACATGCATCAGGGCGTCCAACAGGATAAACAGCGTAAGCGCCAAGCCTATGTACAAACTGAGCTGTGGAAAGCCTCCCAGCGTGCTCAGCGAAAAGAAAATCACGGTCCATCCCGTATGCCAAACACGTTTCGCCCCGGCCTGGGCATATACCGCGCGGCGGGCCTGCCACAGTATCCACGGGGCCCAGGAAATGACCAGGGAATATACATAGTAATCGGTGTAGTAAATCAT
>CAYXPO010000572.1:0-3656 GCA_964466925.1 uncultured Nitrospirales bacterium | reverse complement strand
GTGTTCAGCGTGGTGCGGCCCATCCGGCGGTATTTGTATGGGAAAACCGCCGGTCAGATTATCGGCTACCTGAATGAAATCAACGACCAGGAATACAAGAGCTGGGAAGGCTACAGCATGGGGGATTTGGTGGGGCGCAGCGGCCTCGAACGGCAATATGAAACGCTGCTGCACGGACGCGACGGCTACATGCTGGTCACCAAATATGCCTCGGGCCTGCCGCAGCTGCGCACCGATACCCGGGGCGTCCCCTACATTGCGCGCCGGGACAGCCTCGGCAACATCCTGGAAGAAGAGGGAAATCGTCAGGAGCCCCTGGCGGGAAAATCCCTCAACCTTACCCTCGACATCAAACTCCAGCAGTTCTGTGAATCCCTGCTGGCCAATGTGGTGGGGGCCATCGCGGTGGTGGACGCCGACACCGGGGCGGTGCTCGCGCTCGCCAGCACGCCCAGTTATGATCCCAGTGTTTTTGTCAATACCGGACGTGCGAACCGCGACGAATGCGCGGCCCTGTTGTCCGGCACAAAACCCAACCGCATGAAGCACCGCGCCCTGTCCGAGCAATACCCCCCCGGTTCCGTGTTCAAAGTGCTGCTGGCCGCCGCCGCCCTCGAGGAAAAAGTCATCACGCCGGACACCACGTTTTTCTGCCCCGGCCATTTCCAAATCAATGGCACGGGAAACACCTGGAACTGCTGGCAGCACCATGGCCATGGTTCGGTGAACGTGGTGCAGGCCCTGGCGTTTTCCTGCGACGTTTTCTTTTACAATGTCGGGCTTAAGCTGGGCATAGACAAGATTTCCGAATATTGCCACAAAGTGGGCATGGGCGAGCGGACCGGCATTGACATCCCCGGTGAAACCACCGGCCTGATCGCGGACCGCGAGTGGAAAAAGACCATGAACAAGAACAAGCCCGTGTGGGAGCAAAACTGGTATCCGGGCGAAACCGTGAACATGAGCGTGGGCCAAGGCGGCGTCAGCACCACCCCGCTGCAAAACACCATTTTAACCGCCAGCATCCTGAACGGCGGCTATAGAATCCGGCCCTATCTGTGCAAGGACCTTGGACCGCAACGCCTGGACCGCGTCTTTTCGGACGCCACCATCGAAATTGTGACCAAGGGCATGCGCATGTGCGTGGAGAAAGGCCCGCCCGCCCCGACGGGGACCGGGCATCTGGTCTATACGCCGGGCATGGCCATATTGGGCAAGACCGGCACCGCCCAGGTGGCCGCGCTGAAAATCACCAAACAATACAAGAATGAACTGGACATCCCCTACGAATACCGCGACCACGCCTGGTTCGTGGCGGGCGTGCTCGACCGCACGCCCAAACTGGCCATGTGCATCCTGGTGGAACACGGCCTGCACGGCCGCGATGCCGCGTCGCCCCTGGCCAAGGCCATTATTGACTTTTATTACGGCGCATCCGCGCCGGCGCCCACCCTTGTGGCGCGCCAGGAGGGCCGGTGATGTTTACCCGGGCCTCGGAATTGACGGTGCACGACGTTACCATCCGTCCGTTCAATCCGCGCAATTTGTTGCATATTGACTGGCTGCTGCCGATTTTCGTGCTGGCCCTCGCCGCCGCGGGATGGCTGACCATGTACAGCGCGAGCCGCAGCAGCGACATCGAGCACTTCCAAAAGCAAATTGCCTTTTTCTTTCTGGGATTGAGCATCACCCTGTTCATTGTGTGCGTGGACTACCGGTTCTGGGTTTCCCTGGCGCCCCTGATGTACGCCGTGATGATTGCGCTCCTGATCGCGGTATTGTTCTGGGGGGTGGAAATCAAGGGCGGAAAACGCTGGCTCCGGCTCGGATTCATGGGGCTGCAGCCCTCGGAGCTCGCCAAAATCATCATGGTGTACAGCCTGGCCTGGTATTTCACCACCATCGGCGAGCGAATCCGCAGACTGCCCTGGTTCATCCTGGCCTTTATCATTACCGGCGTGCCCATGCTGTTGATCCTCAAGCAACCCAATCTCGGCACCGCCGGCTGCCTGATCCCCCTGCTGTTTGTCATGCTCTATGTGGCCGGATGCCGCCTCTGGCACCTCGCCCTGGTCATTGCCCTCGGCCTTTCCATCGTCCCGGTGGTATGGTGGCAGATGAAGGATTTCGATCCCAAAGTCAAAACGGAAAAGAACGCGTTTTACGAACTCGAATACTATCAGAAATTGCGCGTGTACACGTTCCTGCATCCCGAGGAAGACAAGCAGAAAAGCGGCTGGCAGACCAATCAAAGCAAGATCACCATCGGCAGCGGCGGGCTTTCCGGAAAAGGCTACCTGAAAGGCACCCAGACCCGCTTGAACTATGTGCCCGAACATCACACCGACTTCATCTTCTCCCTGCTCGCGGAGGAACACGGCTTCGTGGGCGCGGCCGTGGTCGTGGGCCTGTTTTGCGCCTTTTTACTGCGCGGACTCATGTACGCCCGGGACTGCCCGGAAATGATGGGCACCCTGCTGGCCGCCGGCGTGGTCACCGTGCTGGCCTTTCATATATTCGTGAACATCGCCATCACCATCGGCCTGATGCCGGTCACCGGAATTCCGCTGCCGTTCCTGAGCTACGGCGGCTCGTTCTATATGACCACGATGGCCTGCGTGGGTATACTGTTGAATGTCCCCATGCGCCGGGGAATGTTTGTCAACTACATAAGGTAACGCCATGAAAGAGTTCATCATCAACGTCAATCCATTGGAAACGCGCATCGCCCTGATGGAAGACAAACGGCTCGCCGAACTGCTGATCGAGCGCGAGGAAAACCCCAGCCTGGTCGGCAACATCTACAAGGGGCGGGTGGACAACGTGGTGCCGGGCATGCAGGCGGCCTTCATTGACATCGGCTTCGAGAAGAACGGGTTTCTGTACGTATCCGACATTGCCGGGGCGGAAGGCACGGGGGACATAGACCTGGAAGACGGCGTGCCGCGCGCAAAGAGCCGGGCCAAACGCGCCCGCCAGCAGCCCATCGAAACCATGTTCAAAAAGAACCAATATGTCATGGTGCAGGTCACGAAAGACCGCCTGGGCACCAAGGGCGCGCGCCTCACCAACTTCATCACCATCCCCGGCCGCTATGTGGTGTTGATGCCGACCCTGGACTCCCTCGGGGTGTCCCGGAAAATCGAGTCCGACAAGGAGCGCGACCGGCTGAAACGCATTTTGCAGCAGGTGCGCCCGCAGGGCGTGGGGATTATCTCGCGCACCGCCTGCGAAGGCCGCAGCAAGGCCGACATCCAGAACGACGTGCGCTACCTCGTACGGGTCTGGGAAAAGGTCAAGAGCAAGTTTGAAAGCATGAAAGGTCCGGGATTGATCCGGGAAGACCTGGGGCCGATCCTGCGGACGGTCCGCGATCAGTTTAACGCGGAATTCGCCCACCTGACGGTGGACGATGAAGAGGAATACAACCGCATCCTCAATTTCGTCGAAATTTATTTCCCGCAACTGAAAAAACAGGTCCGCCTGTACAAGAACCATGTGCCGTTGTTTGAAAAAATGGGCGTGGAACCGGAAATCCTGAAAGCGCTGCAGCGCAAGGTGTATCTGAAAAGCGGCGGCTACATCATCATTGATCAAACCGAGGCCCTCATCGCCATTGACGTGAACACGGGGAAATTCACCGGGAAAAAAGAGCT
>CAYXPO010000571.1:1812-3657 GCA_964466925.1 uncultured Nitrospirales bacterium | reverse complement strand
TCCACGGAACAGCAGGCGGTGGCCCTGGCATGGCGTAATGCGCACTTTGGGGCCTTCTCCGGCGGCACGGCGGGCGCCAGCCTTTCGGGGGATGCCGACGACACCCATGCAGTGGCCGCGGGGGACCTTGATGGCGACGGCCGCCTGGATATCGTGGCGGGGAATGGGGGCATCAGCAAGTACTACCTGAACGCCGGAACGGCGGAACCATTCAGCGGGGCCGCGGGCATCGCGCTGACGGAAACGGTGCACAATACCTATGCGGTGGCTCTGGGTGACGTGAATGAGGATGGCGCGCTGGATATTGTGTTGGGGAATAATGGCCAGAAAAATATTCTTTTACTGAATAATCGCACCCATGCGCCGTTTGATGGAGTACTGCCGGTTGACATTTCATCCGATGTGTTTTCAACCCAACGGGTAGTCTTGGGTGATTTCAATAATGACGGACATCTTGATTTCGTGGCGGGCAATGCCGCGCAGCCCAACCGCCTGTACTTGAACAACGGCACCGCAAATCCGTTCCAGGGAGTTGCGGGCACAAGCATATCGTCCGATGCGCTTTCAGTGACCGCCTTGGTGGCCGCCGACATGAACGCCGACGGGCATTTGGACTTGATTGCGGGATACAGCGATGCCGGGGTGCGGTTTTACAAGAATAATGGGACATCCCAGCCTTTCAGCGGCGTGACGGGCGTGAGTGTGGGAACGGGCGCCACCTATGCGGTGGCGGTGGCGGATTGGAATGGCGATGCCTTGCTGGATGTGGCGGCGGGAAATGACGGAACGGTTTCCCAACTTTTTCTCAACAATGGAACGGCCAATCCCTTTACCGGGGTTTCCGCCCTTTCCATTACCACCGAGGCGTTTCCGGTCCGCGCCTTGGCCGCCGGGGACGTGGACAACGACGGCGACATGGATTTGTTCGCCGGATGCCTGAACCAGCCCCATCGTGTGTTTCTCAACACGGGCGCGTCGAATCCGTTTAACGGGATAACCGGAATCGCGGTGAGCGGCGATCTGAATGCGACGGAAGCGGCGCTGCTGGCGGATTTGAATGGTGATGCGCTGCTGGACGCGGTCACGGGCAACGTGGGGGCGGTCAACCGCTATTATTTGAACACCGGCACGAAGAATCCCTTTGAGCGGTCGGCGGGAATGAACCTTTCTTCGGACATGCAGTTTACGTACGCCGTGGCGGTGGGGGATGTGGACAACGACGGTGATCTGGATGTGGCGGTGGGCAACTTTAACCAACCGAACCGGTTGTACCTTAACAATGGCACCACAGACCCCTTTTCCGGGGTCATCGGCCTCAATATAACATCCGATGTGCGCAACACCTGTTCGATTGTTTTCGCCGACTTGAATGGAGACGGTTATTTGGATGTAATCACCGGAAATCGGAACCAGGCGTGCCGGCTCTATCCCAACAACGGCACAAACCTTCCCTTCAACAGCGTGGTGGGCATGGACATCACCAGCGACATCTATGCCACCCGTGCCATCGCGCTGGGCGATATGGATCACGACGGGGACCTGGACCTGGTGATAGGCACCAACAATTACCCCAGCGGGCAAGTGAACCGGTTATACTTCAACCAAGGCCCCCCCAATTATTTCACCGGCGCGGTGGGTTCCAACATTGGTTCAAGCACCGATTTCACCAACGCCATTGCGCTTGCGGACGTCAATCTTGACGGGTTCTTGGATGTGATCTGCGGAAACGACTACCGCATCAGCATTTACTTGCATAATGGCACGAGCACGCCGTTTAACGGGGTGACCGGCTTGGTGTTGGGCGCCAAATCCGTCAACACCGTGGGCGTGGCGGTGGGAGTGGGC
>CAYXPO010000571.1:0-1802 GCA_964466925.1 uncultured Nitrospirales bacterium | reverse complement strand
TCAACCATGACGGGCGGCCCGATTTGGTGTCCGCGGACGCCGCCGCGGGCGCCCGCTATTTTCTCAACACCGGCCAGGCGGAGCCGTTCAGTGCGGAGGCGGCATACACCTTGACTTCGACGGATTGGTGTTCTTCCGTCGGATTGGCGGATTTCGACGGAGATGGCGATTTGGATGTTTTCTGCGGCAATAAACAAATGAGCCATCGGATTTTTCTCAATCAGGGAACGGCCATTCCCTTTGACCCAGTGGAGAGTTTCGTCATAGGCGAAGAGGCTTCAGAAACCAGCGCCGTCGCGGTGGCGGATTTCAGCCGCGATGGGCAGATCGATGTCGTTATTGCCAACAGCGACGATCAAAAGAACCGCTATTTCCAGAACGCCGGCACCGGCTTTTCCTTCAGCAACATCGGCTATTCCAGCATCTCCCCCGATGAAAACGACGTATGGGCCGTTGCCGCCGGCGATGTGGACCGGGACGGCGACAAGGATATCGTGGCGGCCAGTAATGGTGTCACCCGGCTCTACATGAACAATGGCCGCGCGGATGCCTTTGGTGGCGTGACGGGCGTGACCATTGATTCCACGCCGCATGATACCCGTGCGGTGGCGCTTGCGGATTTCAACAACGACGGGCGTCTGGACATCGTAACCGCCAATTACAATGAACCGGCGAAATGCTATCTCAACAACGGGACGGCCAGCCCGTTTTCCGGCGTGACGGGCGCGAATATTTCCACGGACGCCTATCCCGCCAATGCCTTGGCCGTGGGCGACATGAATCGTGACGGACACCTGGATGTTGTCATAGGCAATAACAATCAGCCCAACCGCCTGTATCTGAATAATGGCACGGGCACGCCCTTTGCCGGGGTTTCGGGCTCCGATATCACCACGGATGCATTCGCCACGCGGGCCATCGCCGTGGGCGATGTGAATAGCGATGGCCGTCTGGATGTCGTGGCGGGGAACTTCGGACAAAAAAAACGGGTGTATCTGAACGGCGGCGGGGCCAACCCCTTTGACGGGGTATCCGGCACCGATGTCACGCTCGAAACCTACAATACCAATGCGTTGGTGCTGGCGGATGTGAATGGCGACGGGCATCTGGATATTGTCACCGGAAACGGCGGACCTTCTTCCGGACAGCGCAATCGAATCTACATTAACAATGGCACGGCGAATCCGTTTGGCGGTGTTACGCGCCTGGACATCGGCACCGACGCACAAATCACCCGCGCGTTGGTGGTGGCCGATGTCAACCGGGACAGCTATCCGGATATTATCGCGGGCAACATTGATGACACCAGCCGGGTGTATCTGAACAACCGGAGCAATAATCCCTTCCAGGGGGTGATGGGCATTAACATAAACGAGGAAGTGCTCACAACCTATGGGCTGGTCATGGCGGATTTCACCGGCAATGGCGTGCCGGATATTGTCAGCGGAAACAAAAACGCGCCCTTGCAGTTGCATCAATGCCATCCCTACTGTCCCTCACTGGGCCGTGTTGTCTCTCTGGAAGTTGACACGATGCAATCCCCGATCCCCGATGCCTTGCTGTCCACTTTATGCGCCATACCCAATGGAACGTCAATCCAGTGGTATCTGAGCAATAATGGCGGCGCCCAGTGGTTCCAGGTATATCCGGGGGTGGAATTCGTTTTTCCGGGGAGTGGCAATGACTTGCGCTGGCGGGCGGACTTGACTGCTCTTACCACCACCGTTTCACCGGAAATTGCCATGGTTTCACTTTCCAGTTCCGTCGGACCGGAAGGCGCCGAAGAAGGTGAGGGTGGTATC
>CAYXPO010000570.1:0-3660 GCA_964466925.1 uncultured Nitrospirales bacterium | reverse complement strand
GGGCAACCGCAATGATCCGGGGGCTAATTTTATACATCTATGCACAGCGGGCGGCACGCAACACCGGTTGAGCACCCCCATTCACTTGGCCACGAATGACGAGCAGGTGGCGTGGAGCCTGCGTCAGTGCGGCAACCTGACCGTTCATCATGATCCCCAATTGCCTGACCTGGGCAAGAAAGCGTCCGCGCTCTATTGGCTGGGAGACGTGACGGGGGCATTGCCGGAGCAATCGTTGGATGCGGCGCTGGACCGCGTCGAAGCCGGGGCCACAATGGTGCTTGCCGGACTGGACCACTCCCCCATGCTCTATGCCGCCGATCCACGGGCAAAAAACATCAAGCGCAAAACATTCGAGACTTGGGAAGGCGGCGGCTACAAAGACTGGACCATCGAAGGGGAGGCGTTTGGAAATGCACCGGCGGAAGGCACGTTGCCGGGCCAGCAAGCCGTCAGCGGATTCCATGGAAGGGCGCTGGTCAACACCTTTTTCAATGGCGATGCCACCACGGGCCGTGCCCTCTCCAAGCCGTTTACCATTCGTCACGAGTACATTCATGTGCTCATGGGCGGAGGGAAAAACAAGGGGGAAACCTGTGTGAATCTTGTGATTGGGGACAAGGCTGTGGAAAGCGCCACAGGCGGCAACACGGAACAACTGAACTTTGTCACGTGGGATGTCCGGCCCTACCGGCGCAAAAAGGCCCGCATTGAAATTGTTGACAGTCATCAGGGGGGCTGGGGACATATCCTGGTGGATGATATCGTGTTCAGCAATTCCCCGGTGCCCCCCGGAAAAGCGACCCGTGCCGCCGCGCGGCTGTTTGAGGCCCTGCCATTCACCTGGACGGGAACGAAGATTTCCGAAAAACCTCTGATGTTGAACGACAAAACACTGTTGCCCGCCGTGATTGATCCGACGCGGGTACGCATCCAGCGCCACAGAACCTATAGAGGGTTCAAGCTGCGCCCGGATTCCGAGGTGTTGTTGGCGGCGGAAGATGGCACCCCCATGCTGGTGCGGCGGCGGATTGGCCAAGGCGCCTTGTTTTTCTGCAATGGCAACCCCAAGGAATGGGCCGAGGGCGCAATGGGCACGGCGGTGCTTGGGGCGGTGGTGGGACTGGTGGCGGGCGCCGATTACACCCCGCGCACCGGATGGGCGAAAGATGCGGCGCAATATGGGGACATGGTGTTGCTGGCGTTGCAGCAAACGCCCGACGTGGCGGCACAGTGGAGCGACATGGCGGAGTTGTGGGCGGATTTTTCGGAGGATGGCCGGTTGAATGCCACGGACATCGGCGTGAGCGCGGCGGGGCAAACCTGGAATTCGGCCTTGAGCGTTCCCTTGACCCTGCCACCGGGCGAAAGCAAGGAGGTGCGGTTTGTGTTGTGCTGGCATTTCCCCAACCGCATGCGCACTTCGCATTACGGCTGGGGCCCCGCACGCTTCCAGGAAGACCACCGGCTCGGCAACCAATACGGGTTCCGGTTCAAGGATGCTCTGGACGTGGCGCAATATATGGAAGCGCACTGGGAGCGGCTGGAAAACGCAACACGCCTGTTTCACGACACGTTTTACGACAGCACGCTGCCCCATTGGTTCCTGGATGGCGTCAGTGCCAATGTTTCCATTGTACGCAGCCCGATCTATGTCTGGCTGGAAGACGGGACCGTGGGTGGTTTTGAAGGTTCGGACAGTTGCTGCCCGATGAATTGCACACACGTGTACAACTACGCCATGGTGATGCCGTACCTCTTCCCCACGCTGGAACGCAATGTGCGGGAGATTGATTTGTTGAAGCAGATGGACCCGGAACGGCATTTCATTCCGCACCGGACGGTACTGCCGTTGAACCTCCCCCGTCTCGGCGACACCATCGGCGGCCCGGAGCATCACGCCTTGGACGGGGAACTGGGCGCGCTGCTCAAAGCGTACCGCGAATGGAGGATGCATGGGGAACAGTCCTGGCTGGAAACCCTGTGGCCGAATATCCGGCTGGTGATGGAGCATATTTGGAAAGAACATGATGTGGAGGGCAATGGGGTTATCAAGGGGGAGCAGCCCAACACCTACGACACCCATCTTTTCGGAAGCAACACATTTATAGGTTCCCTGTATCTGGCCGCGTTGCGGGCCGTGGAGGAAATGGCGAAGGATATGGGGGATGCCGCCTTTGGGGTGCAGTGCCGCACGCGGTTTGAGGCGGGCCGTACGGAGTATGACCGCCTCTGCTGGAAGGACGGCTATTATGTAAATGTTTTCGACGCCCCGAATGCCACGCCGGATACCTATAATCAGAACAATTGCTTTGGGCCGGGTTGCCACAGCGATCAACTGCTGGGCCAATGGTGGGCCTTCCTGCTCGATTTGGGCTATGTATTGCCCCGGGAGCATGTCCGGCAAGCCCTTCAATCCATTCATGCCTACAACTGGCGAACGTCGTTTGCCGGACATGTGCAGCAGCCCCGCCGGTTCGCGAACGATGATGAAAAAGGATTGCTCTGTTGTTCATGGCCCAAGGGGGGGCGCCCGCAACGGCCCATTTTATACTGTGATGAAATCTGGACGGGGATTGAATATCATGTGGCGGCAACGCTGTTGTATGAGGGAATGATTGACGAGGCCTTTCAGATCATCCGCGGCGCGCGGGACCGGTATGCGGGGCATCAGCGGAATCCCTGGAGCGAGATTGAATGCGGCGGACATTATGCGCGGGCCATGTCTTCGTGGTCACTACTGCATGCCGCAGCGGGGTATGCCTATGATGCGGCGCACGCCTGTTTGCGTTTTACTCCGCACGTGACCCCGGATGATTTCCGGTGTTTCTTTGCCGCCGGAACCGCCTGGGGCCTTCTCAGCACGCGAAAAGAGGGCGGAAAGCGAACGGTGCGCATTGCGGTGAAGTCCGGGGAATTGACGTTGCGGCGTGTCCTGCTTGCCCATGAGGGAATTTCCGTTAGAATTTCCGGAAAAACACCTTTTACCGTGGACGCAAGCGCCGGGGGGGATACGCTGGCAATCACCTTCAAGGTCCCTTATGGGATTCCTGCCGGGAATACGCTGGATATTACGGTGGAATCCGCATAGACATTCGGCAACTTTCCGTATTTTTCACGGATGCTCAAAAAAGCATGGGCTAGTATGCTTAAGGGGTAAAATCGTGATTTTGGATTAGGTGTAAGGCGGTTGTACCCGCCAAATCACGAAAGCCGGTTGGGTTCCATGCCGTATTTCAATAGTAGAAGGAAAAATTCCATGAAACGCACTATGACGCTGCTAATGCTGACGGCCTGTCTGTTGATGGGTCTGCTATCCGGGTGTCCGCTCGAAACGGTGACGGTGACGGTAACCCCCAGTTGGGCCACGTTGGCGCCGGGAGAAAGCCTCACCTTGACGGTATCCTCGACGGAACCGGGCGATGCGCCGTTTTCCTGGATCAACAGCACTCCCGGGGTGGCCACCCTTAGTGGCACAACGGGTCTGCGTGTGGTGGTCACGGCGGTGGCCACGGGCACCACGGAAATCACCGTGACCGGCTCGGTGAGCGGTGCGCGCGCGACGGCGGTTATCTCGGTGCCGGAACAACCCGAGGAAGGCCAGATGGAAGGCCAAATCGAGGGCGAAGGCGCACAAGAGGGTGAACAGGAAGGCGAAAC
>CAYXPO010000569.1:0-3672 GCA_964466925.1 uncultured Nitrospirales bacterium | reverse complement strand
TCCCGGCAGACTGATATACTCGTGTAGATGCCGTGCAAAAGCGCCGCGTGAATCATGATTGCCTCGGACAAAAACAAACGGAACTTCCGATGCAAAAAGCGCCGAGGCGGGACGGAGCAAATGGGAGATGATCTGATATTCATTATTCACGTGGGTAAAGGTGTCGCCGTTAAACACGACAAAGTCACGTTTTTTCATATCGGTTATTCTTGTCAATTGCGGCAGAAGATCCACACAGTCGTGAAGATCGCTAATGACCACAAAGGACACCGTGTCAGCGGCAGGGTTGGGAACCCGGAAGGTGTGCGCCGCGTCATACATGGATGCGCCAAACCGCCCGCAGATGGGATAGATGCCGAAAACACGCTTGGCCGCAACCCGGTATTGCACGGAAGCCCCAGGGGTAAGTCCTTTAAGCGTGACACGATGGATACGGGTCATGGCGTCAATCAAACCGAACTGCGAGGCGTGCGCACGCATCGAAAAATCGTTTCCATACTCCACCCAGCCGGTTGACGGCGCATTGGTGATCCAGCAGACCGTCATTTCGCCGGGTTCGGCCAATTGCAGCCATGGCCCCGCCACTATCTTGGGGGGACGCGGATCAAAGGCAAAAAACACCGCCAACAACACAACCCCCAGAAAGGCCAAGAACCGCCATCGCAGGCGTCTCCAGCACCGGAACCAGGGCAAGACAAACAACAATAGGGCCAATATCGCAAGAAAGCCACCCAAAGGAATAAATTCCATGGCCCGGTAGAGCAACAAATCCTTTTCCCCCATGGCATGCATTGACGTTAACAGGGTATACATCAGCGCAAGGAAGGCACCATCGAGCAGGAGCGCCAACACAAGAGCGACGGCATGAAAAAGACGGGTTTTCCCGTTCAACGCCCACTTTCTCCGCCGCGCCAACATGATACAGAAAAAACCGAACAGCGCCATCACCAACAGTATCAATAAAAGACTGACGGGAAGCGGTTTTTGGGTATACCGCTGAAGATAATCGTCCGCCAGCGGGCCAAAAGGATACAACAGTATAAGCAGCCCGCCGACCATGGCCAGCGCCACTATTGCTGACGCATAAACCACCTGCAGGAAACCACGCATTCTTCTTCTCCTCCCGATCATTTACCCAAAGGCACATTGTACACTACTCATTTCCTGGCAAAACACGAATAGTTCAGGCCGGAGGGGCTTCATACCGCCAACAAGGGACGCTTCCTCATTGCCCCAATAACCACAGACCCGGCAATCAAAACGGCCAGTCCGAACAACCACACGGCATCCAAAGGCGAACTGGACACCGTAAGCGCCACCGGCTCGCGGGGGCCGTTTGCAGTGAACGACAACACCACCGGCTTTTCGGAAACCTCTATCGAAGGGTCCAACCACGCCTTACGGTACTCCGAAGCAATATCATGCAGTGTTGCGGGGCCGGTGATGGAACCCAAATTGAGCTTCACATGGGCGCGCCCCCAGGGACGCAGCATGGGTTCAAACCACATCACCAACGTGGATTCCCCGTTTTCCCGCCGGTACACAGTGGCGCGCAGTTGCCGCGCCGCCAGTCCGCCCGAAACATCGAGCAGATCATTGCGGATTTCACATTGGGTGCAATGCCGGCTGAACAGGCGATAGGCATGCGCCGAAGGCTTCCAGGAATTATCGGGACGCAGCAAGCCAAAGAAATGTTCGGAATTCAACGGATGCCCGGTTTGTTCCTCAAGCGAATCATCCTGTAAACAATACCAATTCATCATGGTCACCCCCAGCGACGTGCCAATGGTATAGGCTTTAATGGCATGACTGGCCAGCAGATCGCCCTCGCTGCGCCAGGGATACGCCCCGCCGTCCGGCGACCCCATTTCCGTAATGCAAATCGAGCCTGGGTGGTGATAGCGCCGTGCCGCCCCCAACAACTTGTAAAACTCATAATAATAATGGCGCGGGTCCGTAAGGTAGAGATGCCCGTTCGGATGGTCCACCTGTTTCAACGCGCCCGAGGCATGAAGCGCCTCGATTCCGCCCGGCGTCACCACCCCCAACGGGCCGGTCATGGGCGTTCCAAGGATGGAAGACGAGGGGTCCAATTCCCGGATCAATGCCGCCGTGCGCCGTGCCAGCACGCAGAATTCATCCATGGTCCCGGTCCAGAACCGTGATATGTTGGGTTCGTTCCAAATCTCCCAAATGCGTATCTTATCCTTGTGCCGTTCCACCACGTGCCGGACATAGTCCAAAAACAAGGGAATATCGGACGGCGCGATATATTTATTGCGGGTCCTGCCGTCCGGGTCCTGCTCGACAGTATCATTGTCATAGTCGAAAACACCGGCAACCCTGATTCCCCGTTGAATAGCCCGGTCCAGCTCCAGATCGAACGATTCATCCTTCCAAACACCCGGCCCGGGCTGGATACGCTCCCAGGCGAATCCCATGCGAATTGACTGCACCCCGAGGTCATTCAATAATTTGCCCCGTTCCTCGTCATGGCCCAGCCCCGCGTGACAGAGCCCCATCGGGGTGTCCACGGCTTGCTGCAGCGGACGCGGCATGCGGAAGGGCGGCCACGCGGTGGAGACCAGAACCGCGATCCCCGGCGCCACCGACACGATGAGAAGGACGCAAAACACCCACGCCGGGTGCATGGCCTGTATGGCGCTGTTTTCATGTGGTTCACACGGTTCCCGGCGAATGCGCCCCGCCCACACCCAAAGTACGAACAATACCGCCATCAGAAGGCTTGCCCCGATCCGGAGGGTGAGCACGCTTGCCTGGGCCGCTTTATAGTCCGCGATCAACCCGCAAAACGTGAATCCCGCCAATCCAACCATCCAAACACCAGAAATGAGTGTACAGGACAGCGCATACCCCAGCGGCCCTTGACGGCGCGTCGCACGGTACAGCGCGGGAAAGGCATACCCCGCCCCAAAGGCCAACATTCCGCCAGTAACGGAAGGCGCCATCGCCAACCCCGCCGCCACAAAAAAATGGGCCATGGGGGAGAGGCCCCCGCGCGCCGCCAGAAGAAACAACGCCGCCCCCGCGATAAATTGCGGCCCGCAAAACAGGTCCACATACAAGGAGGCTTTCGTTTCAAAGGTTCCCGCCGGCGCGCCAATACTCATGGCCCGCACCTGAAACAGCAGCAGAAACGCCAGCCAGAACAATGCCTCCGCCTGCGTGGACACCCGTTCTCCCCAAACCATTCCGCGCAACCCGCACATTCCCGCCGGAGGCCGCAGGCGCGGCGTCATGGGAGCCCAAATGGCATGCAGCACTATCGAGGCGGTCCAGAAATACACCACCCAGGCCATGCCGGACCCCACCCACACCATCGCCCCCCAACACAGGACAATCATCGCGGCCGCGGCAGGCCAGGAAACCGCCATGGGCGCACTGCGCGCCGCGGCCTGTTCGCGCAGATGCGTGGCCATGTTCGCCGCCAGCGCCATGCTCCATCCGGCGCTCCATAGCACCATGGGCGCACCCAGGGGAAACAAACCGGAAAACGGGTCCTTCAACACCACATAAAGGAGCAACAGAAATTGCATCAAACACGCCATCCAGTGCAGCGGCGCCTCCACCTGCGCCAACGTTCGCCGAATTCGCGTGATTTTCGACATCGCCCCCACACAGAGCATGCACAAAAAAGGAAGCAGCAAAAAC
>CAYXPO010000568.1:2027-3683 GCA_964466925.1 uncultured Nitrospirales bacterium | reverse complement strand
GACGACCCGCGCGCGCTGGCGAAACGCATTCGCGAACTCGGCGCCGTCTTGTTTTTCTCCCATACCGAACAGGACCGGATGTGGGATTTGCCGGAATTGGAGGGCATGGAAATCTACAACATCCACACTGATTTTCTGGATGAGGACAAAGCCAGCCTCCGAACACTCGCTCCGCAGCTCATTCTTAACCTGCGCGCCTATCCGGAACAAACCTTGCGCCTCATTTTTGATGCCCCCAAACAACAATTGGCCATCTGGGACAGTCTGAACAAGACCCGCCACATCACCGGAATTGCCGCCAACGATTCGCATCAGAATGTAGGCATACGCGGGTTTTACACCCCCGGGGATACGCTGGTGCTGCAAGGAACCGGCGAAAAGAAAAGAATTACCAAAGAAATAAAACTCAATTTCCTGACGCGCCTGTTGCTGCGCGCCTGGTGCGGCCCGCTCGAACCCAATCGTCAGGTATTGCGGATAGAACTGGACCCCTATGCCCGGTCCTGCCACTTCGTCAACACGCACGTACTGGCGAAATCATGCACGGAGAAAGATATTCTCGATGCCCTGCGCGCCGGACGCGCCTTTGTGGCGTTCACCATGCTGGCGGACGCCAAAGGATTCGTCTGCTTTGCACAAGGCCAGACCAACAAAGCGGTGATGGGGGAGCGCATCCCTTTGGAGAAGGGGTTGAAATTGCGGGCCGCGGCCCCCAATGCCTGCCGGTTCACGGTGCTCAAGGACGGCGCGCCTACCGGCCAGTTTGAAGGTGCGGAACTCACTGTTGACATCACACAGCCCGGCAAGTACCGGGTGGAAGCGGAACTGAACATCCTGGGCGAATGGACGCCTTGGATTTACGCCAATCCCATTGAAGTTACTTCATCAACCATTGAATAGGATAGGAAAAACAGATGAAAACACGGTATTCGTTTATCTTTAGATCTGTTGTGGCGGTATATCTCGGCATTTTTGTGGCTTATGGCCTGGCCACCGGTCCGGCCTATGCCGAATCCGAAACCCGCGCCACCGCACATCCTTCCAGCGTTCAGCCGGATCAAGTTTGTCTCACCTGGAGCGGAGATCCCGCCACGACCCAGACCATTCAATGGCGGACCTCGCCGAAGGTGAAGAAAGGGCGCATTCAATACCGTGCAAAAAACGCTTCACCGGAGGCCTATACCGAAATCAACGCCCTGTGCACGGAGATAGAGGACCCGGGCACGGCCAATGATCCCATCAATCACCGCTTTACCGCGGTGCTGGAGGGATTGAAGCCAAACACCACCTACACGTACCGGGCCGGCGGTAAAAAGGGTTGGAGCGATTGGACGGAATTCACCACGGCGCCCCAAACCACCACGCCGTTTTCATTTGTGTACATGGGCGATCCGCAGGTCGGTTTGGATTTCTGGGGACGCTTGTTGCATGCGGCGTTCGAACGCACGCCGCAGGCGGCCTTTTGTGTGGTCGCCGGGGACAATGTGAACCGGGGCAACAACCGGGAGGAATGGGACAACTTCTTTCACGCGGCCGCCGGCGTGTTTGACCGCCGCCCCTATGTTCCCGCCTTGGGCAATCACGATTGCGCCAAGGCCGCCGGACCCCGTACCTACCTGAACCTTCTCACCCTCCCCGAAAACGGCTCCAAAGAGA
>CAYXPO010000568.1:0-2017 GCA_964466925.1 uncultured Nitrospirales bacterium | reverse complement strand
AAACAACGCCCGTGGCTGGAGGAACAATTGAAGTCCACCAAGGCCCTCTGGAAATTCGCCGTCTATCATCACCCCGCCTATTCCTCCGAACCCAAACGCGATAACGCCGATGTCCGCGAACGATGGGGCAGCCTCTTCGACCAGTACCATGTGGACATGGCCCTGCAGGGGCACGACCACGGTTATCTGCGCACGAAACCCATGCGCGGCGGCAAGGAAGTCTCCTCACCCGCCGAAGGCACGGTGTATATCGTTTCCGTTTCCGGAACCAAGTACTATGAAGTGGGCCAGTTTGATTACGCCGAGAAAATTATCGGCCATCTTTCCACGTATCAAGTCATAGATATCCAGACCAGCCCGGAGAACAAGCTGACGTATCGCGCTTTCGACATAGAGGGCACGGTGCGCGACGAATTTACGATCGTGAAATAGGAATATCATGGCCCTTTTACCACCGGCCATTTTCTGGTAATTCGGGAAAACCAACGCCGGTTGTAGTGTCCGAAACTGTTTTCCCACTCCAGTCTGCCCATTTCGGATTTATCCCCTTTAATTGTGGTTTGGCTTGTGGTATACTGAGCCGGACCACAATATATTGGGTCTGGGAGGTTGAATGAACGGCCTGAAGCGAAAGGTCCACTTTGTAGGAGTGGGCGGGATCGGCATGAGCGGATTGGCGGAAATCCTGCTCAATCTGGGGTATGAAGTTTCCGGCTCCGACCTGAAGGCCACGGAGATCACGGAGCGATTGAGGCTCTACGGGTTGCGGTTTTATGAAGGGCACGCCGCGGAGAATATCGGCGATGCCGGGATTGTGGTGGTTTCGGCGGCGGTGAGTGATGATAATGCGGAGGTGGTGTTCGCCCGCGCGCACGGTATCCCGGTGATTCACCGGAGCGATCTGTTGGCGGATTTGATTCGTCTGAAGCCGAACGCGGTGGTGGTGGGAGGGACCCATGGAAAAACCACGACCACCTCCATGATCAGCGCCTTCTTGGACCGCGCGAATATCGGGGCCACCAGCATCATTGGCGGCATTTTGCACCGCAGCGGCACCAACGCGCGCTGGGGCACCGGTGATTATCTGGTCGCGGAAGCGGATGAGCATGACGGATCGTTTCTGCGTCTGCTGCCGACGATTGCCGTGGTCACCAATATTGACGCGGAGCATCTCGAATATTACGGCACGGTGGACCGCATTCAGCGCGCCTTCACCGATTTCTGCAACAGCGTTCCGTTTTACGGATATTCCATCCTGTGCGGCGACGACGCCAACACCCGTGCCATCATCCCCGATATAGAAAGTGTCTGCCTGACCTACGGCTTGGGCGAGAATGTCTCCCTCCAGGGAAACAACATACGCATGGTCCCTGCGGACAAGTCCCGCACCAAAGCCCAGCAATTGTCCCGCTTGCACACCCAGGTGGACGTTATCAGCCATGACGAGCGCCTGCATGTCAAAGGCCCGCTGGGCACGTTGGAGTTTAACGCGATAGGCACCCACAACGTGCGCAACGCCCTGGCGGCCTGCGCCGTGGGCTTGTGCCTCGGCATGCGGTTTGGCCTTATCGCCGAGGGACTGCGGATGTTCGACGGTGTGCAGCGGCGCTTGCAGGTGCGCGGCGAACAGCGCGGGGTGATTGTGGTGGAAGATTACGCCCACCATCCCACGGAAATTGCGAGCACCCTCGAAGCCGTGCGCTGGGTGGAACCCAGGCGGATTATTGCCGTGTTCCAGCCTCATTTATTCAGCCGGACCAAGTTCTTGTGCGAGGATTTCGCGCGGGTGCTGGCGACCGTAGACCGGGCCATCGTCACGGACATTTACCCCTCGCGGGAAGAACCCATGCCGGGGGTGGATGCCACCCTGATTGTGGATGCCGCCCGCGATCAGGGCGCGAAAAACGTGGAACTGATTGCACACATGGAGTCTGTGCCGCAGCGCATCGCCCCCGAAATGGCCAAAGCCGATGTGATGCTGATTCTGGGTGCGGGGAAAATCAACCGCATTGCGGAA
>CAYXPO010000567.1:0-3685 GCA_964466925.1 uncultured Nitrospirales bacterium | reverse complement strand
ACATAACCTGCTTCGCCCCGAGGCGCGCGATGGCCGGGGCGGTAAACACCACCAGGAGCGTGGAAAAAGGGGTGAGCGAGTTCAGAAACCCCACCCAAGAGGGGGGCATGTCAATGTGGCGCGCCAAAAGGATCATCGCCGGGCCGATGATGCACTGCCAGGAGACGACATTGAACGCGATAAACACAAGGAAACGCCGCGGGCCGGGACTCAACTCGCGCAGATTCGCTATGACGGGAAGTTGCAAGGGACGTGTGCTCCGCCAAAACCATCACCTGGATGATACTTTATGCATATATCCTTTGTGAAATGAGATGGTTCCATAACCCTGTGAATTTTATAGAGGACAATACAACCATCCATCGCCATAGTTGACCAGATTTTCTGTTCATGAGAAAATATGGATGATAAGGAGTGTTGAAATGCCCGTTATAGCGAGATTCTATGGCATCGTAATCAAGATGTATTTCAAGGAACACGGGATTCCTCATTTTCACGCTGTTTATGGCGAGTTCAATGGAGTCTTTGAAGTTGAAACACTTGAAATGATAGAAGGCGACTTGCCCAATCGGGCCGTCAGATTAGTAAAAGAATGGGCTGACCGTTATCGTCCAGAACTGCTGGAAATGTGGCGAACTCAACAATTCCGGCAAATGCCAGGTTTGGAATAGAATGGTAACATACCCAAAAATAACAAGTGTTGTACCAGAAGGAAAGAAACATCTGATCGTAACCTTCTCCAACGGCGTTCAGAAATGGTACGACTGTTCTCCGCTGCTGGATTCTCCTGTATTCGCGCCATTACAGAACGAATGGCTTTTTAAGTCCGTCCAAGTCGATTCTGGGGGGTATGGTATATCGTGGAACGAGGAAATTGATCTCAGCGAATCCGAGCTTTGGGAGAATGGTCAGGCGTATCCGGCTTCGGACAAGTAGCCGCGCAGGGTAAGGGCGGCCTTGCGTACTTCCTCGATGATCGCCTCGTCCGATTTCACCTTGTACTCGAAATGCATGGAGATGGGGCCCTGAAATCCGGCGGCGCGCATGATTTTCAGGACGGACGCGGTGGGGGTAATTCCTTCGCCGAGCGGCACCCACTTCGGCTTGTCTTTGTCCCAGATGAAATCCTTGACCGCCATCATTTTGACGCAGGGGGCCATGAGCCGGGCGGTGGTCTGCCAGTCACCATAGGCCCCCTCGATCTTTGCATGGGCCACATCAAAATTCGACCCGAGGTTCGGCGAATGGACGGCTTCCAGCATCCGGTACAAGTCCCAGACCGGCCCCCCGGCATTTAGGGGGCCGGAATGATTGTGATACCCGGCGATCATGTTGAATTCTTCCGCCAGTTTCGCCAGCCGCCGCAACCCTTCCGTAAACACGTCCAATTGCGGCAGGATCGGCCCGTCAATATCGTATTGAAGCCCGCCAATCCGGAAATAGCGAATCCCGAGTTTAGAGGCGGCTTCGAGGATGGGCCGGGCATCGGGTTCCGTTCCCTTGTTGAGGTTGGTGGTGATCATGTACACCTCCAGCCCTTCCGCGCGAAGGGCTTCGACGGCGGCGGGCAGGTCCCGCGCCACCGTCTTCGGCTCCACATGCCCCTTTTCCCGTACGGTTAAGTCAACGCCATCCAGCCCAATTTCACGAGCGGTTTTCGCCAGTTGCTTGTAATCCAGAAATTGCAGATGCTTGGAGAACGCACACACCCAGGGACCGTTCTTTTTAGGCGCGGCATGGGCGGTGGCGTTCCCGATGACGGAGGTTGCGGCGGCGGTCATCGTGGCCGCCAGGAATTGTCTGCGATTCACCGGCATACGCATAGCGGGTTTCCTTAATGTGCATGATCTTGGCTATGAACGCATGCTACTGGAAGGACGATGTTTTCCGCAAATGGGGCGGTGCTGAACGGATGGGAAGTCTGGGATGAAGGGGAGGGGTTAGGATTGGAGTTTCCATCGGCGCTCAATGGCATCGAGCACTTGCGGTACGGTGATGCTGTCCAGGCAGCATTCATGCTTCCACGGGCAGGCGTGCATATCGGGAGGGGTTTCCGCTTGGTTCCAGAGGCCCCGGCATTCCTGGGTGCTCTGGAGAGGGTAAAAGTTGGGTTCATCTCGGATGAGGATCGCGGGTTCGGTGGGGCCGAAGAGGGCCACCACGGGGGTATTCGCCGCGAGGGCCAGATGCATCAGGCCGGAATCACACGCGATGAGGAAACTGGCGTGATGCAGGATACAGGCGGCTTCCCGCACGCTTGTTTTGTTGATTAGATTCAGGCCCACGCCAATGGGTTCGGTGTCACGGCCCAACTCCACCACCCGCGCGCCGCGTTCCTGCAACGTTCGGCATAGGGCACGCCAGCGGTCCATGCGCCATTGCTTCGTGGGCCAGGTCGTCCCCGAAGCCACCGCCACGATGGGCCCATCGCCCCGATGCAGTGCCTCCAATTGCGGAGCGGCCCACTCTTGAAAATATAAATGCGGACGGGATACCGGCATCGGCACGCCGGCCACGCGGCAGTAATGCTGCAAGCGGTAAACGTCCCGGGGCGCGCCTCGCAATAACAGATATCGATCCACAGAGACGGGAACTCTATTCACGGAATCCACAAAAGGATGGCCGCCGAAAAGTTCGGGATAATTGCTGAGCACGGCAATATGGTCCGAAGGATAATGCGCGCGAAGGCTTTCAAAAACAGGCAGGGCCATGATTTCGTCGCCCAGGCGCCAGCGCAGTTCCACCAGAATCACGCGGGGCATGCCCGCCATGCGTTTGACGGGCCAGCGCACCGCGCGGAGCATCCGCCGCGCGCGGCGGCCCAAAGGGCTGAACAAATCTTCGTAGCTTTCATGCTGCATGCGCCTATTCTAATCAAAGAGGGACCCAAGAGTGACTGCCGCCCCTCCTTTTCGTATACAATCAACCCGGACATGGATATTCAAGCACAAGAGCGTACCCGAAACCGCCGCATCCTGTATGGCGCGGCGCTGTGGGTTGTTTTCTGCATCGTGGCCGTGGTACTGCGCGGCATTCGATGGGATGAGACCTTCGAGCACGCGCAAATCCTGGCGGGGCAGGTTCCCTATCCTGAAGGCCACCCCCTGCGCGTCTATGTTCATAATGCCTTCAGCGTACAGCCGTATCTTTCCGCCGGACTGCTCTTTTTCGGGGCGGGGCCGGCCATCGTGTGTGGCATGCGCAACGTTTTATTCCTTATGGCCACACTGCTGCCGGTGTATTTCATGACGGCACTTTTCACCGGGCGCACGCGCTGGGGCCACGCCGCCGCCGCGCTCCTGCTCCAGGGAATTCTGCTCGAATTCGACGGAAGCTACCCCACCGTTGTCTGGCCCGAGCTGTATTCCAACGGGCACCTCGGCGGCGCGTGGGCGTTGATAACCTTTTGGGCTTTGTTGGCGGGTAATTTCCGCACCGCCGGACTCTTATTCGGATTGATGCCCTGCATCCATCTTGGACAATGGCCGCCCGTCCTGATTGTATTTTCATTGTTCGGGCTTTTTGCGTTGTACCGGAAAAATTTCCTGCCGCTCCGCGCCCTGACCGCCTTCGCCGCCCTCGGCCTCCTCATCAGCCTGCTTTTTTTCATGATCCAGCGTGTTTTCTTTCATGAAGCACTACCCGCCCTTTCCGGGAACAATGCCTTGGCCATTTGGAAAGGATA
>CAYXPO010000566.1:0-3693 GCA_964466925.1 uncultured Nitrospirales bacterium | reverse complement strand
GGGCTTTTTGCTGTATGGGTGTACCTACATGCTGCAAGCGCGGCTCGGGGTGAATCACCGTCTGGCCCTGTTCCTGAGCACACTGTTCATGGCCAGCCCTTCCTTCATTCTTTGGGAACATTATTTCTTTTACACGCTTCCCTGCGCGGCCATGCTGGCGCTGGCCACCCTGGCCTTGTTCGAGGTGATGGAGAGCGCCTCCACCCAATCACTCGTTATTTTTTTCGGGGCGCTGTTGCTGCTGTGCGGCTCCTGGACCATGTTTCATCTTGCCTATTTCGCTTTGGTGTGGGCGGGCGTGCTGTTATTTTCCCCCCATCGCCGCCGGGTGCTGGTTTTCGGATGCATCCCCTTTCTATTGCTTTTCGGGGTGTGCCTGAAGAACTATGTGTTGTTCGGGGAGTTCAACATGTGCAGTTTTTCGGAAAAAAACCTTTGGATTATGTCGGTGGGAAACATGCGGGGCGAGGATAAAGTGCGGCGGGTGAAAGAGGGGAAATTGTCCGAACTCTCGCTGATTAACCGCTGGGCGCATTTGGAGGCGTATCCGCCGGAATACGGACGGATTCCCGAATCGTTCAAGGACATCCCGGCGTTAAGCCAGCCGTACAAATCCACGGGCGCGGTCAATTACAATCATGCGGGATTCATCGCCATCAGCAACGCCTACGGGAAGGACGCGCGGTATGCCTTGTGGCATTACCCGCGCGTGTTTCTAACCTCCGCGTTGTTTTCAGCCTACCGGTATTTCCTGCCGGGCAGTGCTTTGCCGGTGTCGCCCGAAAATCAGGCGCGCATGCCCGGGGTGATACGGTTTTTTGACTATTGGGTGTATGGGAAGCTGCCGTTGGCGCCGGCGTCCGCGGAGAGTTTGTTTGGGCGCTTGGGAAATCCGCCGTATGTGTTCTTGATGACGGGGTTGGTGTTGGGGTGGTGGTATGGGGTGGTGAGATTGCTTTGTCGCTGCGCTCCTCGCAATGACAGACGACTGCGGATCGGCGGGAATCCGCCCCAGAGGATAGACCCCGCCCTCCCATGTGTTCTTGGCTTTATGTGTTTTACAATCGCGATGGTGGCGGGGCTGGGGTGCTGCATGGATTTCCTGGAGACGGCGCGGTACCGGTTCGCCACCGATGCATTATCCACGGCGCTTATGGGGATGTTCTTGCAGGACGTTTGGCGCCGGGTGTTTTCACGGAAACACACGGATCAGTACGGACGGTAAACGGGGGTTTGCGCCGCCGGGTTATTCTTGTATGAGTTGTTTCCCGGTTTGGTTGTCAATGGTAACCTGATATCCTTCGGGTAGGGACAAGGAGTAGCGCAGAGTGGCGGCGTCCTGGGTCCAGGTGAGTTTGAGCAGGTCGTTGCCGATGGGGATTTGGCCTTTGCACCACGGCAGGCTCAGAGGGGTGAATCGGAGATGGACGGTCTTGTTGACGGGATCGAGGGATTCCACACCGAGGACGTCCTGGTAGAGGGTGTAAGTGATGTGGGAGGCAAAACCATGGTTGAGGCTGGCATAGTCCCCCACGTTCTCCCAGAGGGTACCGGTGCGGTCCGCCATGTAGAGGAGGTATTCGATGGATTCGTCGAGGATTTGCTGGCAGCGTCCGTAGCGGGAGAGCAACTCGAGGCGCAGCATGTTGCCGACAAAGGAATTGGCTTCAAAAACTTCTTTATAGGCTCCGGTGTCTTTGCGCTTGGGGCCGAATTCGTTCTGGAGTTTTGCCCACAGTTCCGCATGGGTCTCCGGTGAGGCGACATTAAAGAAAAAGGCGAAGTATTGGCAGGCTTCCGAGTGGTTTTTGGTGATTTCGAGGCGGCCGTCTTTGCGGAGGGCATTATCCACGAAAAACGTGCCGTCGAAGGATTGCTTCTGGATGGTTTCGCGGATGGCGCGGGCTTCTTGTTCGAGTTCGGGGAGATTATACAGGCACGCGGCGGTGGACAAGGCGCCGGCATAGAGCATGTTGGAGGGATAGTTCACGTCCTGTACGAAATCGTTGGCCTTGGACCATTCGACGAAGACCCAGCTTTCCAATTTTTCCAAAAGGCCGTCTGAATTCTTGAATTTCTTGAAGTAATCGAAGAGGGCGAGCACACGGGGCTTCAATGCGTCCACGGTGGCCTGGTCGCCGCTGCGGTCGCGGTATTCGCCGAGTTCCATGACGAACCACAGCGCCCAGTTGGGGATGAAGACGCCGTCGTTGTGGTCGGAGGGGTAACACATGGGCAGCATGCCCTGCGGGAGATAGTCGAAGTGATCGGGCAACAGGAAGTTTTCGACAAAGTTGTGTTCGACATTGGCATTGCCCGAGAGGACTTTAGCGGAACGCGCCGTGAAGAAGGAATCGCAGAGCCATCCGGCGCGTTCGCGGTGCGGGCAGTCCATGAAGACATCGAGGGCATTCTGGGCAAAGGTGGAACGTCCCGCCTGGAACAGTTTTTCCAAACGGGGGTCCGCTGCTGCGAATTCCGCACGGGCCGTGTCTGGATTCTCGAACGTCCGCAATCCGATGTTGGTAATGGAAACTTCTCCTGACAGGAGCAGGAGTTTGAGGTAACGCAGGGTGTAGGGTTCAAAAGCTTCCAGCGTATAATCGCCGGGGGCAAGTTCGTAGTCTACAAGGTTCACGCAACCGAGGCGTTTCCAGTCCACGTCGCCTTCCCGGAGCATTTCATCAAAGAGCACGAAAAGCCGGGCGGACTTGGTGCAGGAAACATTCAGACAGGGAAAGCCGGTCCGGTTGGCCCCGAAATCGAGGGTGATGAATTGGTTTCCTGTCATGGCGATTTCTTCCGAACCGGTACAGGGTTTGTCGAGGGGGCTGGAAGAGGCGGTTTGGACCCGCTGCATTTCCAGGGATGGAATGATTTCCAGTTCATTTTCGGGGTAGCCGCCGAGTTTGGGGCCGATACCGGTAAGGCTGCGGTCTTTCCAATATTTTCTGGGTTCGTCACCGGTTTTCACGGTGCCTTGGGCAACCAGTTTCACGGGGTTCAAGACATCGAAGGCGGGATAGGGTACGCGGCGGGCCAGAACGGGCTTGGGGTCAAAGGCGGCGCAAGGGACTTTTTCAAAGGCGGCATCGGGCTGGGTGCGCCAATGCACCGAGGCGGGGGTCAAGCGGTAGACCTCGGAAAAGGGCCGCTGGAAACTGTAGCGCTGGACCTTCTGGACTCGGGAAGTGAGCAGGGTGGCTTCGAAAGGATTATTGGGATTTCCTGTGGCGGCGATTAAGGTCTGCCCCGCTGTTACCTCCGCCTGAAGAAACGAGGGTTGGTCAAGGAGATAGTAGCTGTTGGCGTTGTATCCGGCCACTTCGATGGCGACAATGTTTTTGCCGTCTTTGAGAAAGGGGGTCAGGTTCCATTCATCCATGCGGAAATGGCCATGTGCGGCACGGGCGGGGCCGTAGCCACAGAAAGCGCCGTTGACGAAGGCGCGGTATACGGTGGAACCGGTGCAGCGCAGGGTGACCGGGGATGCCTGGGGTTTCTCGAACACCGCCCGGAACCCCACAAAGAGATTCCGCTCTTTTTCCCGTCCTTCAGGCCAGATGGGGTTGGCAATGGAAAAATGGGCCGCATCGGCGGCGGAGAAAAGAACTATGACCAAGGTACAGGTCGCGCTCAGCATCATGGTGTTGCTCCTTGAGGGTAGCGGTCGGCGGTTGATACGTAGAATTT
>CAYXPO010000565.1:0-3697 GCA_964466925.1 uncultured Nitrospirales bacterium | reverse complement strand
ATTGCCGCCGTAAACTTCTTGGTAGATTTTCGCTCTTTTTTCTGCATAATTGACTTCTACAATATTATTAACTTACAAAGTCATTGTACCAATATTTCGCATTATGTTGACTTTCACTGAATGTTAATGTTAACATAACCAATTGGTATTACCAATATAACAATAACAACAGTGGTGATTTCAACTTCAACCCTAAAAAGGAGTCACCTGCATGAGACGTCACGGATTCACCCTCATCGAGTTGTTGGTGGTTATTGCCATTATTGGCATCCTGGCCGCCATCTTGTTACCAGCGCTTGCCCGTGCACGGGAGTCGGCACGCCGTTCAAGTTGTCAGAATAATCTAAAGGAATGGGGGTTGGTTTTCAAGATGTATGCAAATGAAGCAAAGGGCGAGAAATTCCCCTACATGCAGTTGGGCGATTTCCCTTTGAACGAAGCCAACACAAACTTGTACATGGATTTGGGTCCTGCGGTGATGACAATGTATCCGGAATACATTGCCGACCCGGCAATTGCGTTTTGTCCTTCGGATTCCAATGCCGCGGAGATCAGGGAACAGGGCGCCAAAATAAACGGAGAGTGGTGTTTTGACCGCATGCGGGGATCAAATTACAAAGATGGCCGTGATGAATGCGCCAGCGCGATTGACGCCAGCTATAGTTATTGTGGTTTTGTGTTTGACCGTGGTGATGACACGGACGATGCACAGGGGTTCTCTTCAGGAGATCCATTGCTTGACAGCATCGCCGCCTTGGGGTATGGCGGTTATGTTCCTCCTGATGATTCCCAATGCCCCATTCAACTTTATGGGGCGCTGGATTCGCTTCTTTTTGCATGCATACCGGAGTTCACCACGCCTTTTGGGATTAACCGGGTGGTGGATGCGGATATTGAAATGAAGGATGATTATGACGGTTATGGCAATGGAGGTTCTGGAAAGACCATTTACCGGTTCCGGGAAGGGATTGAGCGGTATCTAATTACGGACATCAATAATCCTGCGTCATCCGCCAAGGCCCAAAGCGAACTGTTTGTCATGTGGGATCAGGCCAGCACCAATCTTTCCTCCTACAATCATATTCCGGGTGGCGGCAATGTATTGTTTATGGATGGCCATGTCGCCTTTTTCCGGTATCCCGCCAAGGATGAACCGGGCATAGCCCCCATTTCTCACAATGCCGCTACCTTGATGGGCATCTTCTACAGTTCCTCGGGTTGATTCATCATTCAGGACACTAGCCGCTCATCAACGAAAAACAGCGCACCTGAGTGCGCACCGTGGAGGCGTCATCCAGTTTGCATCCCGGCTCGAAATCAAGTATTCTATACGCGCAATACGCCCGGGTGGTGGAATTGGCAGACACATTGGACTAAGGATCCAATACCGCAAGGTGTGCGGGTTCAAATCCCGCCTCGGGCACCATCTTTCCTTCTCCCTTTGCATATTCCTGGATGCTGCTCCGCCTTTCGTGCCCTATGCTTGCTAAATTCCAAATACTTCGGGCATACTGGTGGCCGGAGAACGGCTATGCAACTGACCACAACCCGATTTGGCGTGATGGAGGTGGACCCGGGAACGGTCTACACTTTCACACAGCCCATCATAGGATTTCAGGAGTTTCGGCGTTTTGTGCTGCTGGCGGGCCCGGCCGAAAGCCGGGTATTCTGGCTGCAATCAACGGAATCGGCGGAACTGGCCTTCCTGTTGATGAACCCGCGCGATGTGATGCCGGAATACACGGTCCCCCTGAGTTCCCATGAACTGGCGGAGCTGGCCGCTTCCAGCATGGAGGAATTGGAAGTCTACACGTTAGTGGTGGTGCCGGAGGATCCGGCAAAAATCCGCACCAATCTTAAAGCGCCCATTCTGATCAACCGCAAGCACCATCTTGGGAAGCAGACGGTGGTGGATCGCAATGACTATCCCATTCAGTATTTTCTGAAGCAGGGGAAGGCAGGGGCGCGTGAGCCACGGAGGGACCAGAGTCATGCTCGTTCTAACGCGTAAAGAAAATGAAAGCATCATGATCGGCAACGACATCGAAGTCAAGGTGCTGGACCTCAAAGACAACCAGGTGAAGATAGGCGTGGTGGCGCCGCGCGCCGTGGCCGTGCACCGCCGTGAGGTCTTTTTGGCGATTCAGGCGGAAAACGCCCAAGCCGCCCTCCCCCACGGCATGGATGTCACCAACTTGATTCCACGATAGAAAGGATCGCACATGGACGTGATTGTGGATGGAAAACGGAACGTGGAAGTGAAGGGGGACCCCGCGGACGCGCTCTCCGTGGTTACCGCGGCCACCGAATTCCTGCATGCCCAAGGCCGAGCCATGGTGTCCGTCACGGTGGACGGGAAAGCGCTGCAGCCCGAGGAAATTATCCGCGCACTTCAAGGACTGGACACCCATCAGGTCAAGGTCTTGGAGATCGGCTCGGAAAACAAGGCGGTCATGGTGCGCAACTGCCTGGCGGAACTGGAAGCCGCCTTGCCGGAATTGCCCACGGCCTGCCACAGCCTCGCGGAAGTCTTCTACAGCGAAACCCCCGAAGACGGCTTTGAACCCTTTCAGAAACTCGCCAATCTCTGGGCGCATATCAAGCGCCGCCAAATTCTCATTGCCAACGCCTTGGGCATGAATCAACAAGACATCATGGTCAAAGACGCCTCCCTCGCGGAAATGCAGACCGACCTCAACAGCTTCCTCGAAGAGGCCGCGCAGGCCCTCAAGGATGGTGATTGCGTATTGCTCGGGGACCTGCTCGAATACGAACTGGCCCCCCGCGCGGAACAGGAGACCTCCATTGTGTCGGTGTTAAAGGAACACGCCAAAGCGCATTCAGGGTGATTATGGCCCAGCCCCGCATTCTCACCTTCAACTTTCATGAGCCGTATTTGTGCCTGATGGCCAAAACGGGCCTCGAATTCGATGCCGGGCAATATCTCGAAGGCCCCCTCGCCTATGCCTGGCACACCGCCTTCCGCCCCGTGCCTGCCAATCTGAATCTGCTTCCCGAAGCGCAATGGCGCGAACGCCTCAACGCGGGCCACTACGATGTCGTCATCGCCCAAAACGAAATGAACGCCCTCGACATTCTCTCCGCGCCCGGCGCCAAACTGCTGGTCTGCCATAACCGCGCCACTTTCCTCCGCACCACCGTGGCCGCGAGCGAAGGGGATCCGGTGGAGGCCTTCAACCGGCTCATCCGCCGCTTGCGCCCCCATTTTGAGTTCATCTTCATTTCCGAATCCAAACGCGGCGACTATGGCGTTCCCGGACGGGTGATTTTGCCGGGACTGGACGTGGAAAACTATGGCGGATATACCGGCGAACGCGCGTGCGTGATTCGTGTGGGCAACATGATGCGCAGCCGGCATCTCATGTTTGACGTGGATTTTCAGGAAACGGTCTGCCAGGGACTGCCCACCCGCGTGATCGGCAACGACCCGCTGATCCCCGGCGCGCAACCGGCTCCTTCGTTCGCGGCGTTGTTGTCGGAGTTCCGCCAGAACCGCTGCCTGTTGCACGTTTCCCGCGAAGACTACGAAGACGGCTATAACCTCTCCCTGCTCGAAGCCATGGCCTGCGGCATGCCCGTGGTCTCCCTCGCCAACCGCACCTCCCCCATCACCCACGGCGAAGATGGGTTTTCATCCTATAACGCCCCCGCCCTCCGTCACTATCTCGAAGAATTG
>CAYXPO010000564.1:0-3698 GCA_964466925.1 uncultured Nitrospirales bacterium | reverse complement strand
GGCAAGGCGCAAAGGGAGTGGCTTCGATGGGCTGACGGGGCAATGGACTCCGAAGGAGTCGAATTTGATTAGCCGCAGGTGAAACCTGCGGGAAGTGATACACCCTATTGAAACGACCCCGAAGGGGGTCGAATATATCATGCCAAGAAAGAGGGTTCGACCCCGTTCGGGGTCGTTGATCTAACATAAGGCACGACTTCCGTGGGTCTCGGGGACTCGCCCCACGGTTAATCAAATACCACCCCTGCGGGGTGGGAAGAGTGACCGCCTGGATACCGTTTCCGTGGGTCTCGGGGACTCGCCCCACATCTTCATACCACCCCTGCGGGGTGGGAAGATTGACAGCCCCGATACCGGTTCCGTGAGTCTCGAATTGTGGTGCGAAGATGAAACGCTCTCCTGGACAAGTGCGCTACTATAATGGTGCGTGGAAAGATAAGGCGGAGTGTTTCTGCCCGGCCTTTATTTTCCGGCCAATTGACAAAGGAGTTTCACGGAGGTTTCGGCGATGGTTTCGCCGGTCCCTGGCGCGAGATAGCTGCTGCGGGCGGTGCGGGTTTCGTAGCCGCCGCCCTGGAATGCCTGGATAGTGGGACAATAGCCGTTATAACCGTTGGTGAGTTCGGCCACCAGGGTGGTTTTCCAGGGAGAATCGTGCTTGATGTTCAACCCGAGTTGGCAGAAGTATTCGGCGGTGTTGCTGGCAACGCCCGCATCGCCAATCCGCATCGCCTGCACTTCCACATCCACTGTTGGTGATTTCTCTTTCATCGCGCGCACCAGCTTTATTTCCCGGAGATAAATTTCGTCTCCGCTGGAGCCGAGCCCGGAACCCGGTTTTTCTTTCGCCAGCAGTTCCTTGTCCATAGTCATCAAATCGCGAATAGGCAATGCAAGAATTTCCGAGGCAACGCCCAGGGGCGCCTCCGCGGTATAGTCCAATTTGATCAACACTTTCAGGGCTTCCGCGCCAATGCACATCCCCGTACGGCGCGACCAGGCTTCACCAAACTCGGAAGGGCGTGGACTCTGGTTGTCCACCTGCGTCACATCGCCGCAGGCCCCGTTGAGAAACACCACCCCAAGGTCCGTGCCCAATCCCCCGCGAATGGTTTGCCGCAAGTAACACGGCCAATCCGCGGAAATCAGGCTGCCGCCCATGGTGGTTCCGTGCAAGGCGTAGTTCACAATGCACCCGATGAATTCGCCTTGCATATTTTGCACGGCGATAACCCCGACCTCCGGGTCTATTGGCCCCGCGGCAGAAACAATGTCCGGGTTCATCTTGCCGGGATGCGTCCGCACCGTGCCGTCCTTCATGCGGAAGCGCCGGTTGCGGCCCGCCGAGTCCTCATGCCCCGTGCCCGAACCCAGCTTGGCCTCGACGGCTATGTCATGCGCTTGCACGACGGCTTCGGCAATCCGCTCCGCCGCCATGGTGCAATAAGCCGGATCGCTTTCCGAACTGAAGCATTCCACCACCGGCCCGCCATTATGCGTGTGGCTTGCACCGATCATAATGTTCGCCCCCGGCATGCCGCACCGCGCTTCGGCCTGCCGCCGGGCTTCCAATACCACGTCACGCGGGATCATGATGAGGTCCACACCCGCCACGGCGAGTTGCGTGATGCCGTCGGTGAAATAGGCCGCTTCGACCCAGAGAGGATCATGAATTCCCTTGGAGAGATTTTTCCCGAAGCCGCCGGGAATTTCCATGCCCACGGCCGGGGTGACGTCGGTCCGGGCAAAGCCCGCCCGCAACGGCTGGCGCAACACCACCTTCTCCGGCACAGGCTGCTCGACGATCTCCTTGAGCACCTTCGTCATGGTGACCGGATAGTCGTTTGGGGCGTCCACATGGAAGGTATTCAGTGTGAGTGCGCCTTCCGCGGCAATATGGGTTGCTCCAGAGGGTTCCAGCATCACGTTTTGCGGTGAAAAACTGAAACTGGCATCGGGATGGCGGCCGGCGGCGTCCAGAAAGGCGGCGGTGCACCACATGTTGCGATCTTCGGGCCAGAATTTGGCCATGGCATCCGGATCAGGTTCTGTATTCAACGCGGCGATGCAATCTTCCACCGTTGACTTGGTGAGCATGTAGAGGAAAAAATTCTGAACCGGTTTCGGGGCGTTCGTGAGAATATCCCCTTGTTTGAATTTCCAGAAGGAGGCAAACCCTCCCTCGCCAAAGCAGGGGACCCAATAAATGGGGAGTCCGCTGGTGAGGATGCGTTGATAGGCGATGGGGTCCAGGCCCACGTTCCATTCAATTTTTCCGGAAGTATCCCCGGCATTTACATAGAATCGCTTGACCTTGCTTTTGAAGAGTTCCGGATCGCGGTTAAACGCGGCGGCCAGGTCGCGCAGGCTGCCCGTGGCGAAAAGGGTTACGGGTTGCGCGGATTCCCGCAATGTCTTCAGGATCAACGCCACCCCGGCCTGGTCCGCTTCCTCCTGTTGTTCGCCCTTGTCCTCCGGGGCGGTGAGGTTGCTCATCAAACCGGTGGCATACGGCACTTTTTTACCCCGCAGGGCCATGACCTGTTGGAGGGCGGGGATTCCCGGACAGCCCTTTCCGCGTTCCCCCATGTCAATGACAATCGCGCGAATATCGAATTCCGGGAGGCTGAACAGGGTGAGGAGGTCGTAGTGGTCGTCGGGGTCGCCATGGGGATGATAGAGGTCGGTGGAATAGAGGATGGGCGCCGAACCCGTTTGCGCGGGGGGTGCGGTTTGGGCAAACAGGGTTCCGGAGAGCATGAGAAAACAGACCGCGTGCAAAACGTGATACCGGGCCATGATACGATTCTCCTGGTTGAACCGGTATCATGAAACAATCGTGGCACGAGAAGCAAAAGGCGGCGCCGGGCAAAGATTACAAAATCTTAATGAAGAATCCCTTGACAGATCACAGGGAAGGCATTTTATAATTGGAGCGATGGAGTAAAGTGATGGAATTGAAACGCACGACATCCTTGATAATCACCATAAGTGTGGCGCTGGCGTTCACATTGGCGGGGGTGTATCAGGTCTCCGGATGCGGGCCGGACGTGAACCGGGACGGCCAAACCGATGTGCGTGATTTCGAGGTAATTTTATCGGGGGTTTTGGCGCAGCATCCCGCGAGCCCCCTCACCGACGTGAATGGGGATGGCGCCGTCAATATTCTGGACCTTCAGGGCCAGGTGGCCGGATTTCAGGAACCCAGCCATGGGAAATCGCCGGTCAATCCAATCTCCGGCAAAGACTGGGTGGCGCCGGATTCTAGCCTGAAGGGGATATGCCCGCTTTGTCATCGCTTTGACGATGTCTTGTCTTCTCCCGCCTACGCCAGTCTTAAGAAGCTGGAACGTTTCTTTTCCGGGGACGGATGGGCGCGCTTGGAAACAGCGCGCTATCTCTTTAACCGCACGCCGCACGCCCCTCCTTCATTTGCCTGATTTCGAAAAACCAGGTGAATAGCGAAACCAACGTGGAACACCGCATCGTGCCGTGTGTATCCACGCATGAAGGAGGATATTTCCCATGCGAAACGCAAAATACATCACCCTCTTGGCGTGCGCCGTGCTGTCCGCGGCCAGCCTGAGCGGGGCGTCCCTGCCCAATGTGGACGCCCTGGGCGACGTCAATATTGACGGGATGATCAACATCCAGGACATTCAATCGGGCGTCAATCAAACCCAGCAACTGGTTCAGGC
>CAYXPO010000563.1:0-3702 GCA_964466925.1 uncultured Nitrospirales bacterium | reverse complement strand
ACGCGGTGCGGCGCTGGTGCAAGGAAGCCGACCCCAATCACGTGGTCAGTTTCCGCATGGCGGAGGCGGGCAATCCCACCTTCCGTTGGGACAAGGCGCTGCCGTTTGATTTTGCTTATCTCGCGGGCGCGGTGGATATTCTCGAGCCGGAGGCCTATGGCCGGATTGGCGATTGGGAAAAAGTGAAACCGGGGCGGTTCGAGTACGAATACGCACGCTGGGCCAATCCGGCGTTGCCCATGATGTGGGCCGAGATGGGAACGAGTGTCTGGGTGGAAAGCCGCGGGACGGCGCCGGAGGACCGTATCGTGTTTCAGGCAAACTATTTCAAACAGTTCTACCGCATGCTGAACGAGAGCGGCGCGGACGGCGTTTTCTTCTGGTGGTATCCTGGCGGATACCGCGTGGGCGAGCGCAGTGATTATGGCATTATTGAACCCGATGGCACGGACCGGGCCGTGACCCCGGTGATTCGCGACCATGCCCAGGCATTCCTTAACGGTCCTGACGCCAAGCCGGTAGACCATTGGATTGAGATGGACCGTGACGCGCACCCGGATGGCATTGGCGGCATCTATGATGAGGTAAAAGAGGCTTATTGGAAGGCGATGGAAGAGGGCAGGACGCCGGGATTGAAAACCGCGGCCACGGGAAGCACCTCCGCGGATTGTCCGTTGGCGGCCGTCGGTAATGTTCCTTGTAATGGGTCGAATCCCCCAAAATATCTGGATGGTTATTTTGAGCGCGTCGAGGTGCTGGGCGCGGATGGAACGTGGCGACGAGTGGAACGCCACGCCCGGATTCCGGTGAAGAGTGGCGCGCCGGTCATGTTGCGCATGGAGGTCACCAATCTGAACGAGGCGCGATGGCAGGCGCCCAGCCGGCATAAAGGGCCGGGGGGGGTGTATGTCGTATGCTCGATTAATGGCGATACGGCTCAGGAGCGCCGCATTCCAATTCCGGCTTCCGCCGGACGTTTTGAAACACTTGTGATCAAAGATACGGCGATCCTGGAAACGATGGGAAAGAACCCTGTGGAATTGACATTAACATTTCTGGCGGAAGAACGGACCGCATTTGGCCCACGCTTTGCTTTCACGGTGGCGCCGTGAGCATGGGCTATTCAATAAGCTTGGCCTGTTTCAGGCACTCGGAAAGGTCCTTGCTCATGATGGGTTTCGTGATGTATCCCACGCAACCGAGGTTAAATGCCTTTAGGCGTTGCTGTGATTCGTCCAAGGAAGAAATTATCACTATCTTGGCTTGTTGCCCCTCCTCCACCTTCATTGCTTCCTCCATCTTTCGAAACACTTCCACCACCTTCAGTCCATCAATATCCGGCAGCATGATGTCCATGCACACCAACTGGTAGGGTGTCCCTTGTTTCCAGGCATTTTGAAATGCATTCACCGCCTCGCGGCCGTTTTGCGCAATATCGCATTCGCCATAGCGCGCCATCAATGCCTTCAATACCCGGCAATTCTGCGGCACGTCATCAACAATTAGTACTTTTAGCATAAATCGGTTCGCCCATGATGTATTAGAAAGAAGGCTATTTTACTCTTGGGAGGGCGTTGCAGGCAAAAAAAGAACCGGGCATTTTCACAATGGCCTGAGAATCTTTTACGCCCTCCGTGTTCCACGTTATCTTTCAGGTTTCTTTTTATCCGTCCTGCCCATGCGTGCCGCCACGAATTTCATAAAGGCGCGGGTGTCCAGCGGCTTGGTGAAACAATAATCAAAACCGGCTTCCAGAATCTGCTCGCGATCACCCGGCATGGCCAGCGCGGTAAGCGCCGCCAACGGAATGGATTTGGTTTGGGAACGGCTCTTGAGTATCCTCGCGGCGGCAAGGTATTGAGTGAAGGGCATCAAGACATCCATCAATATGAGCTGTGGTTGATGTTTCTCCGCCATGCCGATTACCTGAACGGCATCGGGTGCCTCAATGGTCGCGTAGCCGGCGTAGGTGAGCAAATCGCACACGAGCTTCTGATTTTTGGGTTCATCGGACACGATGAGTATGAGGTTATCCATATTATGTTCCCATGGCGGGCGGTCCGGCCAGCGGCAAGGTGAAACTGAAGGTGCTTCCTTTGCCCGGGGTGCTTTCCACCCAAATCCGTCCGCCGTGCATTTCGACAAACCGCCGTGTAAGGGGCAGCCCCAAGCCGGTGCCGGGCGTTTTGCCACTCAGCCCTCCCTGGACTTGGTAAAACGCTTCAAAAACCAGTTCCTGATGTTCCGGGGCGATTCCAACACCGGTGTCGGAAACACGGATCAGCAGGGTGTCGTTTTCCTGTTCCAGAGCGATGTGGATGGCGCCGCCTTCCGGGGTGAATTTGGCCGCATTCGACAGCAGATTGAAGAGAATCTGCTTTACTTTGCGCTCATCCGCCACGCACTCGAGGTTTGTCAACTCATCCGGGATGTTCACGTCGAGGCGTATGCCATGTTTGAATGCCTTCTCTTTGATCACAATAAGGCTTCCGCGCAACACGTCGGCTATCCGCACCGTGGAGGGTTCAAAGGTGGCTTTGCCCGCTTCCACTTTGGAAAGATCCAATATGTCATTGATGAGATTGAGCAGATGCCGCGCGCTTTCCAGAATATCATTCAGATATTCCAATTGTTTCTGATTCAGCGGGCCAAAAAACTGGTCCTGCAGCACCTCCGAGAAACCGATGATGGCATTCATGGGGGTGCGGATTTCATGGCTCATGCCGGCGAGAAAGTCGCTTTTGGCTTTGTTGGCCACATCGGCCTGCATCGCCAACTGATTGGCGTGATCAATGGATTGTTCCAGGCTTTTGTTGGTTAGTTCCAACTCATCCTTGGCCTTGCGCAGGGCCTCCTCGGCGGCTTCGCGCGCCTTGATGTCCGCTTCGAGCTGTTCCAGCATCCGGTTGATGGAATCGGCCACGTGATTCAATTCGTCCTTTCCGGAGATGGCCACGCGGGCTCCCAAATCCGCGCCCGCGCGAATACCCTGCACGAACCGGTTGAGCCGGAGCAGGCGGGACAGCACCAGCCGGTCCAGGAGCAGCAGGATGGACAACCCGATGATGGCCGCGATGCCAAAAATGCTGAACACCAGGTAGTGCAATCCCGAAACAAATTGCTGGTAAAAGGAACGGACCAATTCGATGCGCAGCACCAAGGCGGGCTGATCGTAGAGGTCGTTAATCAATCCGTAGGCCAGCATATAGTATTGATTCTCTGGAACCGCGGCAAAGGGGGCGTGCGTTGAAATCCGGGTCAGTGCGGCCCGCGCGTCCTGCGGCATGTCACCGCGGTCCACCCGGTAAAAGGCCAGTTTTGAGCGCGTGATGTCCGACAGCCGCTTGATCTGCCCCTCGTCCAGCGCGCGCCCCATGATCAGGGTTCCGCGAATGGGGCCCTGTTGCGTGGTGGTGACCACGGGCCGTGAGGCGATAATCATGGGGCCTTCGTCCAGCAGAATAATGCCCCGGTGGCTGCTGACGGGCGAATCATGCCGCAATAGGAGGTCCGCGGGGGTGCAGTGCCGGAGCAGTGATTCCGGCATGGGGATGAATTCTTGCTTCTGCAAGTCAAAATGGGCCGCATGCACCGGCTTGCCTTCGAGGTCCACCAACAGGAAAATGTTCAGGCGGCTTGTGATATAGGTTTCCGCCACCAGATTTGAGGAAATAAAACTTTCGTCGTGCGTTTCCATAAAGG
>CAYXPO010000562.1:0-3704 GCA_964466925.1 uncultured Nitrospirales bacterium | reverse complement strand
CAACCGCTTCCGCCGAGGGTGCGGGTGCCCCCCCTGAAACGCCTCCAGCCCCCGATGGCCCAAAATAAACACTGCCGAAACGGATGTTTCGGCAGTGGGATGCGCACGGAAAATCAGATAATCAGCGTTCTTCTTCGAATTCCTCCGCCACTCCGTTAAGATCAAGCGCGGCTTCATCATCAAACGGAATTTCATCACTTACTTCCGGAAGGGATTCCGCATCACCGTCCACCACCACCACTTCTTCACTGATCGTTTCGTCTTCCACCCGGATATCCCCTTCCAACGGCTCAGCGTCCTCGGACACGGGCACATGATCCAGCCCAAAATCCAATTCGGTGATTCCGCCTTCATCGAAGCTCTCTTCTTCGTCCATCCCCTCCATGTCCACCATGGAAAGTTCGGATTCATGATTGGGTTTTCCAACCCGCGGCGGACGGCGCTTAAGACGCGGTGGCTGTACTAATTGCCCTTCCGCACCCCCCATTTTGACCAATTCCACATTTGGACAAGTCGGACACTTGAAGTTCAGTTTTTGTGCGCCCCATTCCACAAACCGGCGGTCACACTTGGGACATTGATACTTCACGGGCATCGCCGCTATTCCTTTCTTTTCGTTGTTTTTCGCATTCCCCGTCTAGGGGAGCGCCAGATTATAGCAGAACTCCCGGACCAAAAAAAGTGCCTTGTGGAAACTTTTCTGAAACACGTAATCCCTTCTTGACATTTACACACGACTGGGGTAAACTGTTTACAAAGTGGTGAAATTTCTGTTTCTGGAAGGTTGGAACGCGATGCGCCATCGCGAAACCGGAGGATCGGCACCTTGAAACACATACGACGGCTTAGTTCGGGAACTCCCAAGCGTGGCAACGAATGGCAAGAGTTTCTCTGCTCATTTGCAGTGGCCATAAATGCCCTCTTGAAAGCCATGGGGGGAGCTTCCCCAGTGTTTTTATTTGTCGAAGAAAAATGTGATATTCCTGTACCGAATAACAACACTTCCGGGTCCTGACGGACGGTTGGGTGTTTTTCCCGGCTCCAGTATGGTATAGCTTCCCGGCCGGGAAGCGAAGGCGGGAAAACTCTTGACAACTTGAAGGGTTTCGCGCATACTAAGTCATGTGAAAACGGTTTATGCCAGAATGGCGAGGGATGTTTCCTTGCCAGGTGTGCCGGATACAGTCAAGGATGTGGGAATGTCGGCGAGAGAGGTGACAGCCATGAGAAAGACCCTCGCATGCAGATGGGCGGTAATGGGCTTGGCCGTGGTAGTGCTGGCCAGTCTGAGTGGATGCCCGTTCTTTGTGTTTTTCCCGGACAGGGCGTTGGAGTCGGCGGTGCGCGCCAGCATCAACAAGCCCTTTGGGTTGATTACCGTCCTGGATTTGGAAAAAGTAACCGAGATACAAGCGGAGAACCTGAATATCGTGAGCCTGGAAGGGCTTCAATATTGCTCTTCCCTGTTAACCCTGAATTTGACGAATAATGCGATACAGTCCATTACGCCCTTGACGGGACTGCGTAATCTGACATGGTTGGAACTGGGGGGGAATAAAATTACAAACATCACCCCCTTGGCGGGATTGTTCTTCCTGGAATACGTGGACCTGTGGGGTAAAGATAATGACATCCGGGATTGGTCGGCCTTGGTGGCGAATGCCCAAGCCGGAGGGCTGGGCGCGGGGGATGTAGTGACCCTGAGCCCCGAATGGACCATGACCTCGGACGGGGTGCTCTATGATGATTTCAAGGCACCGTACCAGGCGCTGATTAACGCCGGTGTTACAGTGCTTTTTGCGGAAATGGACGGGACCAAGAATCAGTAGCGGCAGGCCGGCAGAGCCTGGATATAAAAGAAGAATACATGTCGGCGCGGGAAAAAAACAGCGGTAAAGAGGTGTTTCGTATGATGGTTCGAGTGCCTCATGTTTCGGCCGTGGCGCTGGTGCTTGCCTTGGTGGTGCTGTCCGGTTGCCCCTTTACACCCCTTTTGCTGGTGACGCCCGGCGCGGTTTCCTTTGGGGCGGACGGGGTCACACGTTCCCTCGTGGTGGACAACAGCGGCGGCGGAACCCTTACATGGACTGTCCAGGAATTGGCCCGGGCCAATCAGGACGCGCAATGGGTGGCGCAAGATGTTCCCTGGCTTACCGCCACCCCGGGGGCGGGCACTACCCAAAGCGAACTGGATCATGTGTTCATCAATGTGGTGCGCACGGGGCAGGAAGTGGGGCAATACCGGAATGCGGCGCTTCAGATTAGTTCCAACGGCGGCAATGTCATTGTTCCGATCTCAATGGATATTGAACCCTCATTAACGGTGACCCCAAAAGAATTGGCGCTTTCGCCGGGGCAGACCTCGGGGCAGTTTACCGTGCTGAATACGGGGGCGGCGGCGGTGGCGTGGGAAGTGTTCTATCTGGAGAACCCCAATAATTTACAGACGGCGTCCGCCTTGCCTGGGGATATTCTGGTGACGCCGAATCCGGGAACCACGGTGGCAGGCCAGAACACCCCCGTAACCGTGAATTGGGCTGCGGGCCGGGACGATTTTTATCTGCTGGTGCGCTCCGTCGCGGGCACGGCGGTGGTTTCGTTTCAGTTTGGCACGGGCGTCGAAGGCTTGAGTGTCAGCCCGGATGTGTTGACTTTGTATGTGGATGATTCCTCGGGGGAAGGGGAAAGCACGGTGGAACAGGCGGCGTCCACCTTGCGGATAAAAAATACCGGCGCGGCTACGCGCGCGTGGACTATGGAGGCGACGTCACTGATCAATCCCGCCACCGCCCCGCCGATTAGCGTGACCCCGGGCACGGGGCAGACATTGGTGGGCGAGGAATCCGAGGTGAAGGTCAAAGTGACAAATCCCGGGGCCATCGTGGCGGGAAGCGGCAATTATGATCTGCTGGTGCGCTCGGAAGGGGGATTCATCCGGGTGCCCGTGGTTGTTGAAATTATGCGGCTGCCGGTGATTGCGATTTCCGAGGAACCGCAGGAAAATTCGAGCCGCCCGGAAATCATTCCCCTGACGGAACTGGACTTCGGACGGGATAAAATCCAGGCGACATTCTGGATTGCGAATATTGGCCCCCGGGGTTCGTATTTGTACTTCACCATTGCGAACGGCGATGCCGAGTCGGCCAATCCGGTGATTGTGGATGTGAAACCCTCCAAGGGCGGAGCGAATGGCGAGGACGGGAACGCCCAGGATTATTTTCACCCCAGCTTGGACAACGTGATGATTGACGGGGTGGAAATCACGGTTACGATTGACCGGAACAATCTCCGGGAAGATGTGGAATACCATACATTGACCGTGCGCGCCACCGATATTGATTACGCCAATCCCTTGGATGCCGTGGAGGAAAAGACACTGAATATACGGGTGGAGCGCCCGCCCATGACCGTTGAAGGCGCCATCAACCGGAGCCGCCCCCCCTATGTAATGCGATTTGTCTTCCTGCTGCGGGATACGCTGGGGAAGGTCATTCCGACCCTGACCCAGAATGACATGAGCCGGATTTCCTTCACCGTGCAAGAAGATGGGGAAGCCTTGGACCTCGATGAAACCAGCCTGTACATCACCGGGCCGGACACGCTTCGCGTGAATCTTGTATTGATGCTGGATTACACGGGAAGCATGTACCGGGCCGGGGTCAATGACGCTGTTGCTCCCCTGGCGCCCGGCGAAGCGCTGGGAC
>CAYXPO010000561.1:0-3725 GCA_964466925.1 uncultured Nitrospirales bacterium | reverse complement strand
CATGTCAGTACCTATCTTTTCAGAGTATTGGACCCTCTGAACCGATATCAGGTTACAGGAAGCCTAAAAGTACGAGTTTCCAGTCCTTCCATGGCGGCGGCCGTCTTGCCGCAGGACAGGTCACCTGTGGCAATGCTGTGGCAAGTTACGAACACCGGAGGGGGATATACACAGTGATGATCAGATTTTTTCCCGTTCTGTAACATTGGCGGGTTTTTGGAACACCTTTTTTATGAAAAGGGTAAAATTTTGATGGTTGGAGAGGAAGACCGCATGGGATGGCTGGCAAATAAAAAGGTAAAGTACGCCTTGGCGGGGATTGGCGTTGTTTATCTTGTTCTGGGGGCGGGGTTCCTGGTTTATTTTTTCGCCCATCGGACCGGCCCGCAGGGACCCTCCGAGTTGGAGGCGCATCCGGAGCGTCAGGATGAAATTCGGGCGCAACGGCGGGTGGAGGAAATGAAGCAGGACCTTGGCCTCACCGATGAGCAAGCCCGGCAACTGACAGAGGTTTTTGCCGCGCAGCGTCCGCCGGAAGAGGATGGCGGGCCGGGTCCGGGTGGTTTTCGTGAGCGCGGGCGGGGTATGCGGGAAGCGATCAACAAAATTCTCACCCCGGAACAGCAGCAGCGCATGGAAGAGAACCGGGGTCAGTTCAGGGGCGGTCCGGGACGCAGGATGACCCCGGAGCGCATGGAGGCCCTGAAGGCCAAGATGACCCCGGAGGAAAAGGAACGCTTCGAGAAACGTGTCCAAGAATGGGAGAGCCGACGGGACCGGCCCCGTCGGTCCCAGGGAGGAGATGGACCGCGAAGACTCCCACGGCAGTAGAAAATCGCCAACTATCCCAAGCAGGAGCCAGCCATGAAACGACACGGATTTACCCTCAGAGAATTACTGGTGGTCATTGCGATTATCGGCATATTGGCCTCGATATTGTTGCCGGCGCTGGCCCGCGCGCGGGAAGCGGCCCGCCGATCTTCCTGCGCCAATAACCTCAAAGAATGGGGCCTGGTCTATGCGATGTATTCCGGCGAGGCGGGGAACAATTTCTACCCGCCGTTGGAAGTGGAGCCGGGATGTGGACATCGTGCTTGTTTCGCGTGGGGGCCGTTGTTCAGCGCGGTGTATCCGGAATATTTAGCCGATCCGGCGATTTTGTTTTGCCCTTCCGACGCCACCGATAGTTTGGCAAATCACACCACGGCGGATGGAAAACTTACGCTGCTAAATAAAGTGGATGGCAACCGCCAGGAAGGGGTGGAGGCGATAGACGCCAGCTATACCTATATTCCCTATGTGCTGGATCGGGTGTCGGACACAGACCCCTGGGATTTCTCGATGCGGTTGTTCGGGGTGGCGGATATGCTGGGGCTTTCCGAGGAGGACAGCATCGAATTCGCCAAGGGGCCCGCGCAACTTTTGGACGCCTCCCACAGCCTCTTTTCCGTAATGCGCTCCCATTTCTTCGCTTCGGAATCCGCCGGGATGCGCTCGGTCATGGACCGGGATTGCCCGGTAACCCCTGGTAACGGGAACGGGGGCGGCGACACGGTGTACCGCATGCGCAAGGGTATCGAACGCTTCCTGATCACGGACGTCAACAATCCCGCGGCCTCGGCCAAGGCCGAAAGCAGCATTTTTGTGATGTATGACAACGTGGCGCCGCAGGTGAAACACTTTAATCATGTGCCGGGGGGCGGCAATGTGTTGTACATGGACGGCCATGTGGAATTCATCCGGTATCCCGGTGCGCCGCCGATCAGCAAGCGCATGTCCGCCATCATGCGGATGTTCGATATACGGCATTAACCCGGATATCTAACCAGCGGAGTTGAGCGTGCTTCGTCACTTCCTTCCTCGCCCTGACAAGATAATACACCGTGTTTTACCTGCCCATGGCGCCCACTGCCGTAAATGCGGCGTTTTCAGTCAGTTCGGGAAAACGGGGTGAATATCTGGTGAGATATCCGGGTTGACCCCAGGGCAAGTTTCGGTGCTTCTTCTCAACATGACCGCGGTTCGCTATTGCGGTAAAGCAGGCGGAGCATCCCCATCGGCTTCCACGAACGTTGTTTGGGGTTAAACATGACAAAATCTTAATGGTTTGTTTGTAACGTTTGTGGGGGAGAAGGGTCACCTAATGGGTGAAAATACAGCTCATGAGACCGTGTATGGTGTTTGGGATGATTTGAAGATGACGCGGTGTTTGGAACACCCAGGAAGAAAGGGTAGTCGCATGATGAACAGTGGCAAGTGGAAATTGTGGGTGACGTCGTTTACGGCGTTCACCTTTGCCGTGGCGGGTACGACGGGTTTGATGATGTTCTTTCATATCCGGGTGCCGTTTATTAAAGAATTCCATGAGTGGATTGGCGTGGCGATGGCGGTGTGCGGGGTACTTCATCTGATTATTCATTGGAAGACTTTTTGCGGTTATCTGAAGCGTTGGGAAGCGATGGTTGCACTGGCGGGGGTGGTGATGGCGCTTGTTTTTCTCGCTTTTGCGGGAGAAGGCGAAGGACCTCATGACGGGCATGGCGGCCCGCATGGGCGGATGGGCATCCAGCAGCATGTGGCGGAGTAGAGCGCGTTTAACGCAAGGCGCGGAGGCGCGAAAAGAGGCAAAGTACAACTTTGCAGGCAAGAGCGTCACCAAGTACAACTTGGTGACGAGGAGCAACTTTGAAGACAAGCGGGTCACCAAGTCCAACTTGGTGACGAGGGGTATCCGGGAGCGTGATTATTCCGGGATGAAGCGGGTGATGTTGAGGATATTGTCTTTTGGGGTTTCGGAGAAGACGGCGCGGACGCGCATGCCGAGGTGGGCGTTTTTCAGGTCGCCGCAGTCGAGCAGGTGGGCGATGGAACTGTCCGCACCGTCGAGTTTGATGAGGGCGAGGACGTAGGGCGGCTCTTGCGGCTGATAGGGTTCGTCATAGCGGACGATGGTGAAATTGGTGACGGTTCCGGCGGGTTCCACCTGGACCCAGTGATCGGTCAGGGGTGCGAAGCAGCGTTCGCAGGTCTGCCGTGGGGGCACCCAGGTCATATTGCAGTGGTCACAGTGCACCCCGAGAATTTTCTGTTCGTCGCGGAGTGCGACAATAAATTTACTGCCTATGGCTCCGGCAAAGTATTGATAAGGAAGCGCCATCTTGCCTTCGATGACAAATGCGTGGGATGTTTGCTCGTTCATGATTCAGCTCCCTCGATGATTTCAAATCCTTCGATGTCTTCGGTGGTGCCGTGACGTTCCTCGGCGAACTTCACGCGGACCCGGAGGCCGCGCTTTACTTTGCGGATATCGTCCACGATGAGCAGATGCCATAAGGGCGCGTCGCCCTGGGTTCCATCGAGGTCCACCCAGCACTCCACATAGGGCACTTGGCGGGTTTCGCCCGACAAAGGATCGGGGCTGGCATAGTAGATGATGTCGTAATCGCGGACATTCCCCACCGGCGGGAGTTCGTCCCATTCCGTGGCCTCGACATTGCACATGGCGCACACTTCGCGCGGCGGCAATTGATGGCGTCCGCACTTCGGGCATTTATTGGCCATGATCCGTTTGTGGTCGCGCAATTCCTGAAGGAACCGGCCCATGACCGGTCCTGTCGAGAACCGCTGCGGCACCGACAGGGTTTGCCGCGACACGATCAATTCCTGTTCTTTCTTTTCGTTGCTCATGCCATTTCGCTCCCTATTCGGGTTTTTCCTTGGAAAGC
>CAYXPO010000560.1:2612-3729 GCA_964466925.1 uncultured Nitrospirales bacterium | reverse complement strand
AATCCGGTCAACGCTTCCAGCAACACGGTTTTTCCCACACCAGAAGCCCCAAGCAACACAAAATAGCCGCCTTCGTCCACGTTAAAAGATATATCGTGGAGGGAAAAACCGCCAAGGCGGATATGCACTCCTTCAACTTGCAGCATGGTTACGACGCCTTGACATAAACCGGACAACAATAAAAAACACCAAACACACCCCCAGGAAAAGCACCGCAACGGGCCGGGCATACTTCAAACCAAACGCGCCAAAGCGCTCATAGATGAGCACCGGGGTCACTATGGGATGATAAGCGACGATGGCCACCGCACCAAACTCGCTCAGTCCGCGCGCCCACATCATGACCAGCCCGGACACTATGGATCGCCAGGCCAAGGGCAGGGAAATGGTGAAGAAGACACGGGTGGGGGAAGCCCCCAGGCTCAAGGCCACCTTCTCAAACCGTTCGGGCACGGCTGCAAATCCATCGCGCGCCGCGTTGATCAGAAAGGGCAGGCTCACAAACGACATGGCGGCAATGATCCCCGCCGGACCGCCCACGAAATGTATGCCCACCCGCTCTCCCGCACCGCCCAACAGGCTGTTCGGGGCGATGAATCCGAGAATGGCGATGCCCGCCGCGGAATGCGGCACGACAATCGGCAAATCAATGATCGCGGAGACTACCTGCTTGAGCGGAAACTGCTTGCGCGCCAAAAGATAGGCCAGCGGAACCGCTGCAACGCTAAAGATCAGTGTTCCCGCCAATGAGGTCCAGAGCGTCAGGAAAATGCTGCCGCGGACCTCCGATTCCGCCGCCGTTTTCACCAATTCGGGGAAAGGACTGCCCAAGGCCATCCCGGCAAGCGGTGCAATAAGAAACAACAGCACCACGCCGCCCAAAGCAGCAAAAACCAGGCTCAAGGCATCGGTTTTAGGGGAGAATTTCGAAAACGAATTCATTGTTTTGTTGCGTACTTCTTAAGTGGATCGGGAATCTGATCAAACGTGGACGTTGGGGATGGAATAACACTGGGCTGCCCGTTCTTTTCCATAATCGCCATGCCCGTGTCTTTATTGAGGAGAAAGTCTACGAAGGCGAGCGCTGCATCGGGATTCGGGGCATTTTTTGGGATGG
>CAYXPO010000560.1:0-2602 GCA_964466925.1 uncultured Nitrospirales bacterium | reverse complement strand
GACGCCATACACCATTGGCTCACCCACTTGGGTAACCTTTGATCCAGGTGTGGTTCCTGAAATCTCCACGGAAACCGAGCGGTAGAGTTCGGCCAATTCGGGTTTCTTCAAATTGATCTCATCGGGCAGCGGCAGCCATTTCAGCCCATGCTGCTCCGCCACGGAACGGTAAATAAACAGGAAGTCAATGGCATGGGCTTCCAGCAACCCCAACAGGTCCGTCTCCTTGGGCCGCATATACCGGACATCCTTCTTAACAAATGCATCCGCAAAACCAACCAGTTTGTAGTGTTTCTCTGCCAGTTTCGCGGTCAGGACGGTCCGGTATCCGCAGGGGTCGGTGTTTGGATCCGCACGGCCAAAGGCAATATCCTCCCGCATCAACAGTGTGAGCCAGTTATCGGCCGTGATTTCCGTACCGCCTTTGGATTTCTCCGTGTAGGCGATGATCATTTCATTCCCCGCGAACTTGATGTTCCAGGCGGCATACGCCGGAATCAGCAGGGAATCAATCACGGCATAATCCGCCGAGGCCAGCACGTCACACTGTTTGCCCAAGTCGGTAATCTTCCGTGCGCATTCCCGGCTCCCCGCCGCCTCACGGAGAATCTTGATGCCCGGATGCTCCTTTTCGAAGGCGTCAGAAACTTCTTTCAACGGCACCGACAGGCTGCCCGCATGAAAAATCATCAGTTCTCCGGCCAGGCCATCCGCCTGAACGTCCAGAGCAAACATACACAGCGTCCCCGTCATCAAGCCCATGCACACATATCGAATGAAGGTCATGTTCCCATCCTTTTTTCCCATTGTGCGAATGATTGTTGGACTTTTTTCACCACCTCGGTATGAAACCGGGCATATTCACGCATCCATTTGCGTCCCTCCTCTGTCAGACAACTTTCCCCCCCGCCGCTCCCGCCGCGATGCCGCTCCAGAAAGACAATGCCCAGGGTTTCTTCGGCCTGTTTGATATCTCCCCAGGCTTTTCGATAACTAATCGATAAGGCGGCGGCGGCGGCCCGCAGAGAACCTTCACGCTCGATGGCCTGCAATAATTGCCATTTTCCTTGGCCAAACACCCCGGAGCCGGAAATAGCCAGCCACAGCTTAAAGCCGGGTGTGACGCCCTGCGGCGCTTTTGTCCGGGAAACACTCATTTGAAACAGCCCAGTTGACATTGAACAATTTTAATCTTGAGTTCATTGCAGAGTTCGCCGATAAGGCCCACCCCCACGGAATACTCTCCGGCAATCCGAAAGGCATCCGCGCACCGCAAGGTGGCGCGGCCCTCGCGCTCGCCCGCCGCCCCTTGGATCGCTGCTATCACGTCTTCATGTGAACTCATGGGATACACTCCTTTTGTTGTTCCTGTTTTCGCCGGGAAACACCCGCTTTTCGCGGGGATTTCCTTTCCCGGGGCCGGCGCGTATTGCCATTGCGTCCGGTGTGCCGCGCTCCACCGTTATGTACATTCAAACATAACGGTGAATTCTACCAAATTCCCGGCGGTGAAATAAAGCGGGAGGAAAACACCCATGCGCAACGGGCCTTTTCCTGCAGGATGTCAGAAAATTGACGGATGTGCTAAGATAGCCTCGCGGATGGTGGTTGCGGCGCATAAAACATACTGAGCATGCATGTTAACCGGCAAGGAGAACGGCCATGGGCACGAAATTGGGCGGGTATGCGGGGAAAGTGTTGAAAATTGACCTGACCCGGCGGGAAACGGGCGAGTATCCATGGACGGACGAGGACCGCTCCCGGTATCTTGGCGGCAAGATCATGGCCGCCAAAATTCTATATGACGCGATACAACCCGGCACCGATGGGTTTGCCCCGGAGAATGTCCTGGTGGTCTCCACCGGCCCCATCTCGGGAACCGGCGCCCCGTCGTCCAGCCGCTTTAATCTATCGGCGGTTTCGCCGCTGACCGGCCTGTGCGCGTCCTCGAATTGCGGGGGGAATTTCGGCCTGAATCTGAAACGGGCGGGCTATGACGCCCTTGTGATCACCGGGAAATCCGAAACGCCGGTGTGGGTGGAGATAACGGAGGAATCGGTTCAGTTTCATGATGCGGGGGGCTTGTGGGGCAAGACGACTTCGGAAACCCAGGAGGCCTTGGGTGGAAAAAGCGGCAAAATCGTGATTGGACCGGCGGGCGAGCACTTGGTGCGCTACGCGTGTGTCTTCAGCGAAGACCGGACCGCCGGGCGCGCCGGTCTGGGCGCGGTCATGGGGTCGAAAAACCTCAAAGCGGTCACGGCAACGGGAACGCATAAAGCCGAGCCGGTCCGTCCGGAAAAAGCCAAAAAAATATTCAAGAACTGGGTCAAACTTTTGAAGAGTCATCCGCTCACGGGCGAGGCGATGCCGAAATACGGCACCGCCTTCTTGTTGCGCAGAATGCAGCAGGAAAACCTGCTGGCTACCCGGAATTACAAGTATGGGAAATACGCGGATTTCGAGAAGCTCTCGGGCGAAACCCTGGCGGAAAAACATCTGATTAAGAATGTGGGCTGTGTGACCTGCACGGTCCATTGCGGGCGTTTGGTGGAAGTGAAGGGCAAGCGCGTGAAGGGCCCGGAATTGGAGACTCTGGGCC
>CAYXPO010000559.1:3460-3732 GCA_964466925.1 uncultured Nitrospirales bacterium | reverse complement strand
TAGGTTTCTTCGAGTTCGCCGATGGGTGCGAGGGTGATCCATTCGTTGAGAAAGAGGGCGGTTTTGATGGCGCGCACCTCTTCAAAGAAGGGCTGGAGGGTGCAATTTCGGAGGCGGTTGAGCGGGGTGTCGGCGGAAAGGGGTTCCTGGCTGGTGAGCCGTTTGAGTTGGTTGGGATAGCCGGCGTGTTCGTATTCGCGGGTGGTGAGGGCAACCTGGAGCATGAGGCCGTCAGGCGTGGCCAGCACGGCATGCAGGAGGTCTATGCCGCT